>CAWESJ010000141.1:0-10447 GCA_963811015.1 uncultured Alphaproteobacteria bacterium
TTCATCTGAAGCGTCCATGCGTTTCTCGTCAAAAATGTGAGAGCATGACGCCGCCCAAACGCCGGCGGCGGCTTTTCGCCGACTGCTCCTAGAGCATGTCCCGAAAAAGTGGATCCGGTTTTTCGATCAGGACATGCTCCAACTCTTTTGAAATCCGAGCGCGCCGATCCTTACTCGACCGTGACGCTTTTCGCCAAATTGCGCGGCTGATCGGCGTCTTTCCCCATGACCACCGCGGTATGATAGGCGATAAGCTGAATCGGCAGCGGCGTAGACCATCGCCGAGAACTCGGCGCGCCATTTCTTCCATCACGATTGAAGCCGCCGCCTCGGCCGCGAAATCACGCGCAAGGGCGCGGCCGCCGATGAGGATCAGGCGGCCGCCCCGCGCCGCGACTTCCTGCATGTTCGAGACCGTCTTCTCCAGCACGGCGTCACTGGGCGCGATGACGATGACCGGCATGTCCTCGTCGATGAGCGCGATCGGTCCATGCTTCAGCTCGCCCGCCGCATAGCCCTCGGCGTGAATATAGGAAATTTCCTTGAGTTTCAGCGCCCCTTCCAGGGCGAGCGGATAGGAGGTGCCGCGGCCAAGATACAGCACGTCGCGGGCTTTGGCGAAGTCCCGCGCGAGGCTCTCGACCCCGCTTTCGCATTCGAGCGCCCGCGCGATGAGGCCGGGAAGCGCCATGAGCTCGCCAACGAGCCTCGCCTCGGCGGCGGCGTCGAGCGTCCCCCGGCGCGTCCGACCGCGAGCGCTAGGCAGGCCAGGACCGCGAGCTGGCAGGTGAACGCCTTGGTGGAGGCGACGCCGATCTCGGGGCCGGCCAAGGTCAATGCGGCGACGTCGCTTTCGCGCGCCATGGTCGAGCTCGCCACATTGACCACGGACAGGATCTTTTGCCCGCGCTCCCGGGCGCAGCGCAGCGACGCCAATGTATCGGCCGTTTCGCCCGATTGCGAAACAAGGAGCGTAAGCCCGCCCGGCTCCAGAGGCGGCTCGCGGTAGCGAAACTCGGACGCGATCTCGACGTCGACCGGGAGACGGGCGAAACGCTCGAACCAATATTTGGCGGTCAACCCCGCGATATAGGCGGTTCCGCAGCCGCAGATCGTAAGGCGGGAGAGTTTCGCCGCATCGACGGGGAGCTCGAAAGGCAGCGCCGCGCGGCCAGCCAGCATGTCGAGATAATGCGCCAATGTCCGGGCTATGACCTCGGGCTGTTCATGGATTTCCTTGGCCATGAAGTGACGGTAATTGCCCTTGTCGATCAGAAAGGCCGAGGCGAAAGTCTTGATCTTGCGCCTTTCGACAGGATTGCCGGAGCTGTCGTAAAAGGCGGCGAACTCATGCGTCAGCGCGACGAAATCGCCGGTCTCGAGATAGGCGATCGTATCGGTGAAAGGCGCAAGCGCGAGGGCGTCGGAGCCCAGAAACATTTCGCCGCTTCTGTCGCCTTCCCCAAAGCCGACCGCCAAAGGCGCGCCTTGGCTCGCCCCGATCAGGAGATCCTCATCGCCGTCAAAGATCAGGGCGAAAGCGAAAGCGCCCTTGAGCCGGGCAGGCTCGAGGCGACGGCGGCGATCGGGCCCTGCCCGCCCTGCATGGCGTCGGTCACGAGATGCGCGATGACCTCGGAATCGGTTTCGGTTGAAAAGACATGGCCCTTCGCCCGCAATTCGTCGCGCAGCTCGCGGAAATTCTCGATAATGCCATTATGCACGACGGCGAGCTTCGCGCTCGCATGCGGATGCGCATTGCCTTCGGTCGGCCGGCCATGCGTCGCCCAGCGCGTATGGCCAATCCCTGTGCAGCCGCCAAGCGGCTCGGCTGCGAGCCGCTCCTCCAAATTCTTGAGCTTGCCGCCGGCGCGGCGACGCGCCAGCCGGCCATTTTCGAGGGTCGCCACGCCAGCCAAATCATAGCCGCGATATTCCAGCCTTTTCAGCGCCTCGAGAAGCTGCCCGACGACCGGACCACGGCCGAGAATGCCGACGATTCCACACATTTGCTTCTCCTGCGCCGCCGCCAAGATCGCGTTGGGACCAAAGCGCGCGACGCCAGTCCGGACGCCTTCCCGCCAAAATCCTTTATTTCTGATTCTCGCCGCGAAAGACTTTCGCCCAGCCGGGCTTTTCGACCTGGCGCGCGCGGCCGAGCGCCAGCGCGTCGGGCGCGACGTCATTGGTGACCACGGATCCCGAGGCGACATAGGCGCCGGCGCCGATCTTGACCGGCGCGACCAGGGCGCTGTTCGAACCGATGAAGGCGCCTTCGCCGATTTCGGTGCGAAACTTGGCGAAGCCATCATAGTTGCACGTAATCGTTCCGGCGCCGATATTGGCCTTGGCGCCAATGGCGGCGTCGCCAATATAGCTCAGATGGTTGATCTTCGCGCCGGCCCCCACATTGGCCGCCTTCAGCTCGACGAAATTGCCGATGTGAACATTCGCCGCGAGCTCGGCGCCCGGCCGCAGCCTGGCGAAGGGACCTATCGTGGCGTTCGGGCCAATTGTCGCGCCTTCGAGATGCGAAAAGGAGCGGATGACGCTTCCTTCCCCAACGATGACGCCGACGCCGAAGACGACATGCGGCTCGACGACGACATCGCGGCCGAGACTCGTGTCGAATGACAAAGTCACGCTCGACGGATCGATCAGGGTCGCGCCATTCGCCATGGCCGCCGCGCGCAAGCGCTGCTGCGCGATCGCCTCGGCGGCGGCGAGCTGCGCCCGGTCGTTGACCCCGCGCACCTCGTCTTCGGAGACGGTCAGGACCGCCGCCGAGAGGCCTCGGGCTTTGGCGATGGCGACGACGTCGGTGAGATAATATTCCCCCTTGCTATTGGCGGCGCCGACCGCCTCGAGCAGCGCCAGCGCCGTTCGGCCGTCGAGCGCCATGAGCCCTGCGTTGCAGGTTCGCACCGCGCGTTCGGCGTCGCTTGCGTCGCGGTCTTCGCGGATCGCCGCGAGCGAGCCGTTTTCGACGATGAGCCTGCCGTAGCCGGTCGGGTCCGCGGCTTCGAATCCGAGCGCGACGATCGCGTCCCGCCCCTTCGCCAGGAAAGTCCGCATCTTGGCGAAAGTCTCGGGGAGCACGAGGGGCGTGTCGGCGAAGACGATGAGAATATCGTCATATCCGCGCGCGATCGCGTCGCGCGCGGCGAGGACGGCGTGGGCGGTCCCGCAGCCGGGCGGCCTGAATGACCAATTCCGTCTCGGCGGCGACGGCCTTGGCCTCGGCGGCGATCGCCGCGGGGTCGGGGCCTGGCGACAATGACCGTGCTGTCGGCGCCGGCCTTCGAGATCGCGCTCAAGACATGCGCGAGCATGGATCGTCCGGCGAGCCTGTGCAGCACTTTCGGCCGCGCCGAGCGCATCCGGGTTCCCTCGCCGGCGGCAAGGACGATCGCCAGGCAGCTGCGGCCAGAGTCGCCGCGGCTCGGAAGAGGGACGGAAACCATGAGACAGATTCTCCGGGGCGAGGACCCGCGCCGCTGCGGCGAGCGACGAGGTTCTTAATCACAAAAGCGCGACGCGCCGCCGCGGCGGCCGAAAAGGCTTGCAGCCAATCTTATCGCCGCCGCATTATGCGTTATAATGTAAACTAATGGTTTTGCGTAAGCGTCGGCGCGCTGGACAGTCGAGTTCATGATTCACCGTAGGGAGGTCCTGAAGCTGGCCGTCGGCGGCGCCGCCGTCGGACAAAGCGCCCGCCTGCAGGGATTGTTCTCCGCCGCGGCCTTTGCGCAAAGCGCCGCGCCGCGCTGCGTCTTGGGCGATCCCGCGCCATTCGATCCGAGCATGGTGACGGATGAGGCGAGAAAACTGTCGAAACAGGGTTTCAAGCCTGCCTCGGCCGATCTTCCAGAACCTTTCCGAAACCTCAATTACGACCAATATGTCGCCATTCGCGCGCGGCCGGAAGCCGCGATCTGGGCGGCGGAAAACGTCGGCTTCGCTCTTGAGCCGCTGCATCGCGGCTTTATATTTTCGACGCCGATGGAGATCAACCTCGTCGCCGACGGCCAAGCGCGGCGCGTGGTCTATGATTCCGCGCTGTTTGATTTCGGCAAGCTTGCGCCGCCGCCGAATTTCGGCGACATCGGCTTTTCCGGGCTTTCGCGTGCTCACGCCGCAAGACGGCGGCAATTTCGTCGAGCTTGCATCCTTTCAGGGCGCGAGCTTTTTTCGCGCGCTGGCCCGCGGCCAGAATCTCGGCGCCATGGCGCGGGCCCTCTCGATCAAGATGGCTGATCCCCGCGGCGAGGAATTTCCGGCCTTCCGCGCGGTCTGGATCGAACGCCCGACGCTTGCGGCGAACGCCCTGGTCATCCACGCCCTCATCGATTCGGAAAGCGTGACCGGCGCCTTTCGTTTCACGATCAGGCCCGTCGAGGCGACGATCATCGACTCCGAATGCACTTTGTTCGCGCGGGTCGCCGTCGATAATTTCGGCCTCGCCACGATGAGCGCCACACATCTCTCCGGGACGATCGACAACCGCCGCGGCGACGACCTTCGGCCGAACGTCAGCGAAGTCTCGGGCCTGCAAATGCTGACCGGCAAGGGCGAATGGCTCTGGCGGCCGGTCTCGAACCGCGACACTTTGCAGATCTCGACCTTCGTCGACGAAAATCCACGCGGCTTCGGCTTTCTTCAGCGCGACCGCGATTTCGACCATTACCAGGACGACGTCCAGCACTGGGAGGCGCGCCCCTCGGTCTGGGTGGAGCCCATCGGCGATTGGTCTTCCGGCGGCGTGCAGCTCATCGAAATCCCCTCCGACTCGGAGGTTAACGACAACATCATCGCCTATTGGAAGCCGCAGCAGTCGCTCGCCGTCGGAAGCGAGACGTCTTTCGCCTACCGGCAATTCTGGTGCTGGACCCCGCCGGAGCGCCCCGCGCTCGCGGTTGCGACGCAATCGCGCGAGGGCCGCGGCTCGTCGCCAAAACGCCGCCGTTTCATCGTCGAATTCGTCGGGGACATGCTCGCGCTGCCACAAAACGCGGAAATTTTGACGCCGAACTTGAACGCCTCGCCGGGAGCGATTGCCTCGATTCGAACCTTCGCTTCGGCCGACAACACGTCGCGCCGGGTCCTGTTCGAAATTGATTTCGGCGGCGAAATCCACTTCGGAACTGCGCCTCGTGCTCGAGGCCGCCGGCAACCCGATCAGCGAGACCTGGATGTATCGATGGACGCCTTGAGCAATCCCCAGCTGAACGAGCAGGTGGTGACGCAGTTGCGCCCGTTGGACCCCGCCGCCAACGCGCTGCGACCCTTGCGCCGCCATGCCCCCCGAGGCGCCCCTTGCGATGCCGACGCAGAGCCTCGCCCGCTTCTCCGCCGCCGAAGGACGCAAGAGCCGCGAGCGCCGGCGCGAAGCTGGAAGCTGGCTCGCCCGGCTGTTCGTTTTCGGCGGCGGCTTCGCGCTGACGGCTTACGGCGCGCATGAAATGTATGAAGTCGTGGCGGTCGGCGGCGTCACGCCGCTCGAATGGGCGCTCGTTCTTCTCTTCGTCGCCAATTTTTCCTGGATCGCCCTCGCCTTCACAAGCGCGATCGCCGGCTTCGTCTGGCTTTTGCTCTTTGCGCCGAGGCCAAGCCCGGCTCCGGCCGCCCTGCGCGAGAAAACCGCGGTCGTCATGCCGATCTACAATGAGGCGCCGGCCCGCGTGTTCGGCGCGCTGCAAGCCATGATGGAGGAGGTTCAGGCGACCGGGCTCGGCGCGGCGTTCGAATGGTTTTTCCTCTCCGACACGACCGATCCGGAAATTTTCATCGCCGAGGAACACGCCTTCATCGCCATGCGGGAAAGGATCGGGCGCGATCACCGCATCTTCTATCGGCACCGGCCGAAGAACGTCAGCCGCAAGGCCGGAAATATCCAGGATTTCGTCACCAGATGGGGCGGCCGCTATGCGCATATGGTCGTGCTCGACGCCGACAGCCTGATGACCGGCCATACGATCACGACGCTCGCGGCGACGATGGAGGCCGATCCCGACGCCGGAATCATCCAGACGCTGCCCCTGATCGTCAACCGCAACACGCTTTTCGCGCGGATCCAGCAATTCGCCGCGCGCATCTACGGGCCGGTGATCGGCGCAGGCGTTTCAGCCTGGATGGGGCGCAACGGCAATTATTGGGGCCATAACGCGATCATTCGGACCCGCGCCTTCGCCGCGCATTGCGGCCTGCCGACCCTGCGCGGTAGGCCCCCGTTCGGCGGCCATATCCTCAGCCATGATTTCGTCGAAGCGGCGCTGATTCTCCGCGCCGGCTATTCCGTCTACATGCTGCCCGCGCTCGGCGGCAGTTTCGAGGAAAGCCCGCCCTCGCTCATCGACCTTTCGGCCCGCGACCGGCGCTGGTGCCAGGGCAATCTGCAGCATTTGCGGGTCTTGCCGGCGACGGGATTCAAGCTCGCCTCGCGACAGCATTTCGCGACCGGCATCATGGCCTATGTCGCCTCCCCGCTCTGGATGCTGCAGCTCCTGGTCGGCATCGCGCTGGTCCTCCAGGCGAGCTATATCAGGCCGGAATATTTCACGAGCGAGTTCACCTTGTTTCCCGCCTGGCCTCGCTTTGACGCGGCGCGGTCGCTTTCCCTGTTCGCGCTCACCATGGCGATCCTGCTCCTGCCGAAGATTTTCGGTCTGGCGCTCGCCCTGATTCAAGGGGCGACGCGGCGCGGGAGCGGCGGCGCGCTGAGGCTCATCGCCTCGACACTGTTTGAAATCATCATGTCGGCGCTGCTCGCCCCGATCATGATGCTGATCCAATCCGGCCATGTCATGCATTTCGCGTTCGGATTTGACACGGGTTGGGATCCGCAAAGGCGCGATGACGGCTCGATTCCTTTCCGCGCGATCGTTCGCCGCCATCGCGCCCATGTCGCCTTGGGCTTTCTCTCCCTGGTCGCCGGCCTCTCCATCTCGCCATCGCTCGTCGCCTGGATGTCGCCGACCATACTCGGCCTGATCCTCGCGATTTTTCTGTCCTGGGCGACCGGGCTGCTCGCCGTCGGCCTCGCCTTTCGCCGCATCGGCCTTCTCGTCACCCCGGAGGAGCGGGCCGAGCCGGCGGTCGTCGCGCGCGCCAATGCTCTGGCCCGCGAGGTCGCCGATCCGCCGGCCGCGCGCTTGAGCGAAATTTACGCGATCGGCGCCGATCCAAAATTCTGGGCCGCGCATCTCGCCTGGCTGCCGCGCAGCCCGCAGAGAAGAGACGGGATAATTTCAGCCGAATGGGCGCTGGCCGACGCCAAGATCTCCGAGGCCGAGAACTCTGGACGAAGCGCTCTCCTGGCTTCACCCGAAGGAGCGCATGGCGATCCTGCAGGACCGCAAGCTGATCGAGCGCCTGTCGCGTTTGCCGATCGAGCGGCCTCTCGCCGCGGCGGCGCTCGCGGAAGCCTGATCCCGGCCGGTTCCGGTCAGGCTTGGCTCGCGGGTTTTTTCCCAAGCGCGGCCTGCGCCGCGGCAAGTCTTGCGATCGGGACGCGGAACGGCGAGCAAGAGACATAGTCCAGGCCGAGCGTCTCGCAAAAGGCGATGGAGGCCGGATCGCCGCCATGTTCGCCGCAAATCCCGAGCTTGATCCCCGGCCTCGACGCCCGCGCCCGCAAAACCCCGATTTCGACGAGTTCGCCGACGCCCGCCTGCTCGATCGTCACGAAGGGATCGGCGACGAAAATGCCTTTGGCGACATAGCTCCCAAGGAAAGATCCGGCATCGTCGCGCGACAGGGCGAGGCAGGTCTGGGTCAAGTCATTGGTGCCGAACGAAAAAAATTCGGCGGTCTGCGCGATCTCGCCGGCGCGCAAGCTCGCGCGCGGCGTCTCGATCATCGCGCCGAGCGAATAGGGAATCATCTCCTCGGTCTCCTCGGCGACGGCCTTGGCCATCGCCGCGACGCTGGCCTTGACGAGATCGAGCTCGGCTTTGGCGATGATCAAAGGGACCATGATCTCAAGCTGCGGCGCGGCGCCGGATTTTTTCTTGACCGCCGCCGCCGCCTCGAAAATGGCGCGGGCCTGCATTTCGGCGATTTCGGGATAGGCGACCGCGAGCCGGCAGCCGCGAAATCCAAGCATTGGATTGACTTCGCGCAAGGCCGCCAGGCGGCGCTGGATCTTCTCGGGCGGGACCGCCAGCGAGCGGGCCAATTCGGCGATTTCCGCTTCGCGCTGGGGCAGAAATTCATGCAAGGGAGGGTCGAGCAGGCGGATCGTCGCCGGCAGCCCCGCCATGATCTCGAACAGCGCGATGAAATCGCCGCGCTGCATCGGCAGCAGCTTGGCCAGCGCGGCGCGCCGGCCGGCCTCGTCATCGGCCAGAATCATCTCCCGAACCGCAAGAATTCTGTCGCCTTCGAAGAACATATGCTCCGTGCGGCAGAGGCCTATGCCCTCGGCGCCGAATTTTCGCGCCATGCGGGCGTCCTGCGGCGTTTCGGCGTTGGCGCGCACGCCCATGCGGCGCAGGTCGTCGGCCCAGCCCATGAGCGTGGCGAATTCGCCGGAGAGCTCGGCCTGGATCATCTTGACCTCGCCTTGGATCACCTGCCCCGAGGTTCCGTCCACCGTCAGCACGTCGCCTTTCTCGAAGGAGAGCCCGGCCGCCGTCATGACGCCCTTGGCGTAATCGATCCGGATCGCTCCAGCCCCGGACACGCAGGGCTTGCCCATGCCGCGAGCGACGACGGCCGCATGGGAGGTCATGCCGCCCCGCGCGGTCACGACGGCTTCCGCCGCATGCATGCCATGGATGTCTTCCGGGCTCGTCTCGACCCGCACGAGGACGACCCGGCGGCCGGCGGCCTTCAGCCGCGCCGCCTCGTCGGCGTCGAACACGATCTCGCCGCTGGCCGCGCCGGGCGAGGCCGGAAGCCCGACCGCGATCACGCGGAGCTGCGCGGCGGGATCGATCGTCGGATGCAGCAGCTGCTCGAGGGACGCCGGATCAACCCGGCCGACCGCCTCCTCCCGGCTGATCAATCCCTCATGGGTCATATCGACGGCGATGCGCAGCGCGGCCTTGCTGGTCCGCTTGCCCTCACGCGTCTGCAGCATCCACAATTTGCCCTCTTCGACCGTGAACTCCACGTCCTGCACGTCGCGGTAATGTTTCTCGAGAAGGTTCGTGATCCGGACGAATTCGGCGAAGACGTCCGGCAGCGCGGCCTCGAGCGAAGGCTTGTCCGATCCCGCCGCGCTTCGCGCCGCCTCGGTGATGTTTTGCGGCGTCCGGATGCCGGCCACGACATCCTCGCCTTGCGCGTTGAGGAGGAACTCGCCGTAAAGCTCCTTGACGCCGGTCGCCGGATTGCGCGTGAAGGCGACGCCCGTGGCCGAGGTCTCGCCCATGTTCCCGAAAACCATGGCCTGAACATTGACCGCCGTGCCCCAGGCCGTGGGAATATCATGCAAATGTCGATAGGTGACCGCGCGCGGCGTCATCCAGGACCCGAACACGGCGGCGATCGCGCCCCAGAGCTGCTCCCGGGGCGCCTGCGGAAAAGGCTCGCCGAATTCCTCCTCAACCTTGGCCTTGAAATCGACGATCAGAATCCTCCAATCGTCGGCGGCGAGCTCGGTGTCGAGGGTCAGGCCCTTGGCGTCTTTATAATATTCGAGAATTTCCTCGAAATGGCGGTGCTCGACGCCGAGGACCACGCTGGCGTACATTTGGATGAAACGGCGATAGGAATCATAGGCGAAACGGGCGTCGCCGGCGTGCCGCGCCAGGGCTTCGACGGTTGCGTCGTTGAGGCCGAGGTTCAGGACCGTATCCATCATGCCGGGCATTGACGCCCTTGCGCCGGACCGAACCGAGACGAGAAGCGGGCTTTCGTCGTCGCCGAAAGCCTTTCCGGTCAAGCGGCCTATCTCGGCGAGCGCGGCGTCGACCTGAGGCGCGAGCTCGGGCGGAAACCGCTTGTCGTTTTCATAAAAAAAAGTGCAAACCTCGGTGGTGATCGTAAAGCCCGGGGGAACCGGCAGGCCGAGCCTGGCCATTTCGGCGAGATTGGCCCCCTTGCCGCCCAGGAGGTCGCGGAGGCTGCTCGCGCCCTCCGCCCGGCCATCGCCGAAACTATAGACCCATTTGACCATTTTGGTCCTCAGCCGAAACTCTTTCGCGACGGCCGGGCGGCGCGAAAGATTTTGAAAGGATCGTCCGGGCCGCAGCGTTTTCTTCAGCGATCGCCGAGGCCTCCGTCTCCCAACAAGCTCAAGCTTGCCGCAGACGAAAGCCAAAACTTATCCAGGCCAAGCCCCAGAACAAGAGATCGACGCCAAGCAGGATTCCCAAGATGAAGGGTGTGTTGGCGGGCCATCCGATGACGATCAAAACGCCGATGATCAGGGTCAAGACCCCGGCGAAAATGACGGAGCCGCGCACTTCCTTGCCCAATTGCGTCCCGAGATAAATTCTGA
>CAWESJ010000142.1:0-9206 GCA_963811015.1 uncultured Alphaproteobacteria bacterium
GGCCGGCTACCAAACCTTGGTCGGGGAGCGCGGCGTCAAGCTTTCCGGGGGAGAAAGGCAGCGCGTGGCGATCGCCCGCGCCATACTCGCGGCGACGCCGATCCTCGTCCTCGACGAAGCGACGTCGAGCCTCGATTCCGTGTCGGAACAATTGATCCGCGACGCGATCGAGAAGCTTTCGGCCGGACGCACGACGATCGTCGTCGCGCATCGGCTCTCGACGGTTCGGCGCCTCGATCGCATTCTTGTCTTCGAGGGCGGGCGCATCGTCGAGCAGGGCTCGCACAAGGATCTCGTCGCTAAGCAAGGCGGCGTCTACCGCCGCCTCTTCGAGACGCAGAGCGATTTGGCCCCGTCAACCGAGCCGGAGGTGAGGCCGCGAATTCCCGAGCCCGAATGGTGACGCCGCGCGTTTTCGTGTAACGAGCGTTTGAACGGCGAGTTGAACCGACCAAGCATTGAAGGCCCCTCGTCCATGCCTCACCCGCCTCGCCTGCGCCTTGGCGTCAATGTCGATCATGTCGCAACGCTGCGCAATGCGCGCGGCGGCGCGGTCCCCGATCCGCTGCGCGCGGCCCTCCTTGCGATCGAGGCGGGCGCGGACGGAATCACCGCGCATCTGCGCGAGGACCGCCGCCATATCCGCGACGATGACATGGCGCGAATCAAGGCCGCGATCGCGAAGCCGCTCAATTTCGAGATGGCGGCGACCGACCAGATGCTCGATATCGCGCTCAAGACCAGGCCGCATGCGGCCTGTCTCGTGCCCGAGAAGCGGACCGAGCGCACCACCGAGGGCGGGCTCGACGTGATCGGCGGCCATGATTACCTGAAGCCCTTCGCCTCCGAATTGGCGCGCGCGGGGGTCAGGGTCTCGCTTTTCATCGAGCCCGCGCTCGAAGCAATCGACGCGGCGGCGGAGATTGGCGCGCCGGTGGTCGAGCTGCACACCGGGGCCTGGTGCAACGCCGTGATCGCGGGCGAGGCGGAGACGGCCAAGCGCGAATTCGCCCGCATCGCGGCCGCCGCCGCGCATGCGCAAAAATGCGGGATCGAATGCCACGCCGGACATGGGCTCGATTTCGAAACCGCCGGGATCATCGCCGCCCTGCCGCAGATCGTCGAGCTCAATATCGGCCATGTCCTGATCAGCGAGGCGGTCTTCATCGGCCTCGGCGCGGCGGTTACGAAAATGCGCGCGGCGATGGACGCCGGCCGGGCGAAGGCGGCGCAAACCGGCGCGGATTAGGTCCATGATCATCGGCTTCGGCAATGACCTTTGCGATATTCGCCGCATCGAGCGCGCGCTCGCACGCTTCGACGCGCGCTTCGTCAATCGCTGCTTCACAGAGGTCGAACAGCGCAAGTCGGACGGAAGGGCGGGGCGGGCCGCCTCATACGCGAAGCGGTTCGCGGCCAAGGAGGCTTGCGCCAAGGCGCTCGGCACGGGATTGCGCTTCGGCGTCGCGTGGCGCGACATGGGCGTGGTCAATCTGCCCTCCGGCAAGCCCACCATGCGCCTGACCGGCGCCGCCGCGCAGCGGCTGGCGAATTTGACGCCGCTTGGCCATCGGACGATCATCCATGTGACCCTCACCGACGAATATCCGCTGGCCCAGGCCCAGGTTATCATCGAGGCGGTCGCGGAAGGCGCAGCCGCCCTCCAGCCGGGAACCGACGCCCAACCTGGTCCGGACGAAACGCGCAAGCCCTTATAATTTCGGGGCTAACGCTTTATTGTAACAGATCGAGCTTCGCCGCTCCGGCGCGCCCTGTACCCGCGTTTCGGGGCGTGGTAATGAGCAAGGCGCGGGTCCGGCCGCGACGCAGCGAGCCCGAAAGCCAGGACCCTTCCGACGATGAACCGGATCGTCGGGCTTCATCGAATCATGGCGTTTCGCCGCAATGACCGGCCGCTCCGCGGCGGCTTCGATTGAAAACGCTCTATTGAAAATTGCGCTAGAGAGAAGATCACCATGACTGAGCCTGTGCGGTTGAATGACAAAGGCGCCGACGCGAAGCAGCGCGCCAAGGAGGGCGGCTGGGGCGAGGCGGTCAAGGTCGCCGTGCAGGCGCTTCTGATCGCTCTTGTCGTTCGCACCTTCCTGTTTCAGCCGTTCAACATCCCTTCCGGCTCGATGATCCCGACCCTGCTGATTGGCGACTACCTCTTCGTCTCCAAATACGCCTATGGCTATTCCAGGCATTCGTTTCCGTTCAGCCCGGATCTTTTTTCCGGCCGTATTCTGGCGTCGCCGCCAAAGCGCGGCGACGTCGTGGTCTTCAAGCTGCCGCGCGACGGGCAGACTGACTACATCAAGCGGGTGATCGGCTTGCCCGGCGACAGGATCCAGATGAAGGAAGGGCGTCTCTACATCAACGGCGAAATTGCGCCGCGCAGGCCGATCGACAAGGCCTATACGGAAGATTTCTACGGCCGCGAAACCGATGTCCCCACCTACGAGGAGACCTTGCCAGGCGGGGTGAAGCACACGATCATCGAAATTCAAGGCGACAGCGGATATAAGGACAATACCCAGGTTTTCGAAGTGCCGCCGGGTCATTATTTCATGATGGGCGACAATCGCGACAATTCCACCGACAGCCGCTACTCGCCGGACGAGAATGGCGTCGGCTATGTGCCGTTTGAAAATCTGGTCGGCCGCGCTGAATTGATCTTCTGGTCGATCAAGGGACCGTTCTGGGCGGTTTGGGAATGGCCTTGGACGGTGCGATGGAACCGGATGCTGAAACCCGTGAATTAGGATGACGCGGCAAAAGCTGGACATTGGCGCGCTCGAGGCCCGCATAGGTCACGCCTTCGCGGATGGCGGCCTCATCGCCGCGGCCCTGACCCATGTGAGCGCCGCGAACGGGTCGCGGCGGGAGACCTATCAAAGGCTCGAATTTCTCGGCGATCGCGTGCTCGGCCTCGTCGTCTCCGAGATGCTGTACGCGGCTTTTCCCCTGGCGGAGGAAGGCGAGCTTTCGCGCCGGCTGGCCGATCTCGTGCGCAAGGAAAGCTGCGCCGAGGTCGCGCTCGAATGGGGCGCGCAGGCCCATATCCGGCTCGGCGACAGCGAAAGGCAAGGCGGCGGGGCCAAGACGGCGATTCTGGGCGATGTCTGCGAATCGATCATCGGCGCCGTCTTCCTCGACGCCGGCTATGCGGCCGCCAGGGCCGTCGTGCGAGGCGCCTTCGAGGCGCGCATGCGGTCGCCGCGCCGGCCCTTGCGCGATTCGAAGACGGCGCTCCAGGAATGGGCGCAGGCGCGCGGCCTGCCGACGCCGGTCTATCAGGAGATCGCCCGCGCGGGGCCGGACCATGCGCCCGAATTCACCATTGCGGTCGAAATCCCGGGCTATCAGCCGGCCGAGGCGAAAGGCTTCGCGAAGCGCCTGGCCGAGCAGAGCGCGGCGGCGAGCTTTATCGCGCGCGAAGGAATTGACCAAGGCGGCCATAAGGGCGTCGCGTGAGCGCCGAAACCAAATTGACGACAAGCTGCGGCTTTGTCGCGCTCATCGGCGCGCCGAACGCGGGCAAATCCACCCTCGTCAATCAGCTCGTCGGGGCCAAAGTCTCGATCGTCTCGCGCAAGGCGCAAACCACGCGCGGCCCCGTGCGCGGGATCGTCATCGAAGGCGAAAGCCAGATCATTTTCGTCGATACGCCGGGCATATTCGCGCCGAAACGCAGGCTCGACAGGGCCATGGTGAGCTCGGCCTGGAGCGGCGCGGGCGACGCCGACGCCGTCGCCTTGCTCGTCGACGCGCGCAGCGGGATGGACGCGGAGGTCGAGGCAATTCTCAGCCGGCTCGGGCAAGTCGGCGGAGCGAAAGTTCTTGTCCTCAACAAAATAGACACTGTGGAGCCGCCAAAGCTTCTCGAGCTCGCGGCCAAGATCAACGCCGAGCGGCCCTTCGCCGAGACCTTCATGATTTCGGCGCTGCGCGGGCATGGCGTCCCAAAGCTCAAGCAAAGCCTCGCGGGTTTGATGCCGGCGGGGCCATGGCTTTATCCGGAAGATCAGATCTCGGACGCGCCCTTGCGTTCGCTCGCCGCCGAGATCACGCGCGAAAAAATCTTCGAGCGCCTGCATGAAGAGCTTCCTTATCAGTCGACGGTCGAAACCGAGCTTTGGAAGGATATGCCGGACGGCTCGGCCAGGGTCGAGCAGACGATCTATGTCATGCGCGAAGGCCATAAGAAAATCGTCATCGGCGAAGGCGGCCGCACGATCAAGGCGATCGGAACCGCCGCGCGCAAGGAGATCATGGCGGCGGCCGAGCAGAAGATTCATTTGTTCCTGTTCGTCAAAGTGCGCGATAATTGGTTGAACGACCCCGAGCGCTATCGCGAGATGGGGCTTGAGTTCCCCAAGACTTGAACGCCTCCGAGCCCCGCGTCGGAAAGAAAATCCTCGCCAGCTTGAGCAAGAACGGCTGCGGCTCTATGGTGCGCGCTGGATCGCTCCTTGGGCTGCAAGCTTGAATTCGATGATGATCGCCAGCATGACGGGCTTCGCCGGGGCCGCGGGAAACGCCGGCTTCTGCCGCTGGTCCTGGGAGCTCAAATCCGTCAACGCGAAAGGGCTCGACGTAAGGCTGCGCCTGGCGCAGGGCTTTGACGCGATCGAGCCGGACGCGCGCCTGCGCATCGCCAAGACGCTGGCGCGCGGGACGATTTACGCCTCTCTGACGGCGCAGCGCGACGCGGCCGCTCCCGAAATTCGCGTCAATCGGGATTTGCTGCGCCAGCTGATCGCGACGCTCTCGGACATCGAGCTTCACGGCGTCGTCGCGCCGGCGACGCTGGACGGGCTCTTGGGCGTGCGCGGGGTCGTCGAAATCGTCGAGGCCGCCGAAGCGGAGGCCGATGTCTTTCAGGCGCGGGCGGCGGCGCTCGGCGGGCTCGACGCGGCGCTCGAGGCTCTGGTCACGATGCGGCGGCGCGAGGGCTCCGCGCTCGCCTCGGTCCTGGGCGCGCGGCTCGAACGGATCGCCAAGCTGACGCAAGCCGCCGAAACATGTCCGGCCCGAAAGCCTGAAGCGGTTCGCGCGCGCCTCGAACAATCGCTCGCAGCCCTCGCCGGCCATGCGGGTCTCGACTCCAATCGGCTGCATCAGGAGGCGCTCATGCTGGCCGCCAAGGCTGATATTCGAGAGGAGCTCGACCGTCTCGAGGCGCATGCGGCCGCCGCGCGCGATCTCCTGGCGGCGGGAGGAGCTGTCGGCCGCAGGCTCGATTTCCTCGCCCAGGAGCTCGCGCGCGAGGCCAACACGCTTTGCGCCAAATCAAACGACGCGAGCCTGACCGCGCTCGGCCTCGAACTTCGGGTCGAGATCGAGCAGTTTCGCGAGCAGATCCAGAATATCGAGTAGCGTCCATGCGAGCTGACAAGCGCGTCGCGGGACAAGCTTCGCGGGATGCGACATGACGCGCCCGGGCGAAGAGCCAAACCTTGCGCGGCGGGGATTGATGTTGATTCTGTCCTCTCCGTCTGGGGCCGGCAAGACGACCTTGACCCGCATGCTGCTCCAGACCAAGGAGCTCGATCTTACTTTGTCGATCTCGGTCACGACGCGGCCGCGCCGGTCGAGCGAGGTCGACGGCATCCATTACACATTCATCAGCGCGAAACGGTTCGAGGCCCTGCGCGACGCCGGCGAGCTCCTCGAATGGGCGGAGGTCCACGGCAATTACTATGGGACGCCGCGCGAGCCGGTCGAAAGGGTTCTGGCGCAGGGACGCGACATCCTCTTCGACATTGATTATCAGGGCACCCAACAGGTCAAGCAGGCGGTCGCCGAGGACGTCGTGACCATCTTCATTCTTCCGCCGTCGATGCAGGAGCTGCGCGCGCGCCTGGAGCGCCGCGCCGAAGACCCGCCGGAGGCCATCGCCAAGAGGCTCGACAATGCGCGCAATGAAATCCGCCGCTGGACGCAATATGACTACGTCCTCGTCAATCTCGACCTGCAAAGCACATTCAATGATCTGCAAGCGATTCTGGCCGCGGAACGCCGCCGCGCGGGGCGCGCGGAGCAGGGGATCGAGGCTTTCGTCGAGAAGCTGCTGGCGGAGCCGTGAGCGGACGCCGGGCGCGAAAACGGATCGCTTGGGCCGCTACAAGTTTGACGTTAGTTGGCGGAATTTGCAAATATTGCGAGATTGTGAGCGATTGGAATGAATGATACAGTATATTATTGAGTGTGTTTACTCAGGTCGGGACAGCTTCATGTTATTATAACACTAAGCTGCGAGAAGCTTTGAGCCGCCTTGGAGAAGTCCTGAGGCGGCCTGCGCGTCAGGCGGATCGCCCCCAGGCGGAGACGACCGAACAAGAAATCCGCGCGGCGCAATAAAACAAGCCGGGAGTTCTGGAGGAGCGATCAAGGGGCTGGGGCCGCCTCGGGCTCACGCTCGGTTCGGCGCAGATCTTGAATGTCAATATGGCCGACGCGAAAGTGCTGGTGGCGCAAATGTCCATTGCCCGTAAATTGACGGAATATTTCGATTCTACTGAGTTTTGGTTCAGGCTCCCCAAGTCCTGGACAAGCCTCGCCGGCAAGATGAAATTTCTCCCGCGCGCCCCGTCCGCGCGCCCGCAAGGCGAAGGCGATCGCAAGCCGGCGCGGGACGAGCGCCGAGGCGGCGAGGCCGCGAGCGGCAGCCTGGCGCGCAAGTCGCCGGCGTCGGCGGCGCAACGGCGGATCCTGATCTACCGCCTCGGAAGTCTTGGCGACACTATTGTCGCGCTGCCCTGCCTGCACAAGATCGCGGAAGCTTTTCCCGACCTCGAACGCTATGTATTAACAAATGTCCCCGTATCGTCCAAAGCCGCGCCCTTCAAGTCGATCCTGGGCGACGCCGGCCTCATCCATGACGTCGTCGTCTATCCGGTCGGGTTGCGGTCAATTACCGAATTATGGGCCTTGGCGCGACGGCTGCGGGCGCTTGAAATCTCGACGCTGGTCTATCTCATGGATTTGCGAGGTCCTTTCTCGGTCTGTCGAGACCTGATCTTCTTCCGCCTTTGCGGCGTTGAGCGGATCATCGGCGCTCCCGACTTCCGGACATTGTTCACCAGCCAAACCATGGCCGACGACGGCTGCATCGAGCAGGAATGCGTCCGTCTGGCGCGCAGCATAAGCGCGCTCGGCCCCGTCGACCTCAACCGCCGGGCGAGCTGGGATTTGCGGCTGACCGACCAGGAAAGGGCAGGCGCCGGCGCGCTGGTCGCGGGCTTCGATTCGCAGCCGTTCGTCGCGATCAACATGGGCGGCAAGGCGGTCGAGAATCATCATTGGGGCAATGAGAATTGGAGCCGCCTCTTCGCCGAGCTCGCCAAGACGCATGGGGCCTATGGGCTTCTTGTCGTGGGGAGCGTGGAGGACGCGGCCTGCGTCGGCGAGGTGACGAAAGCCTGGCCGAGCCCGGTCGTGAACGCCTGCGGACGGCTTTCGCCTCGAGAAAGCGCTGCGGCGCTCGAAAAAGCATGTCTGTTCGTTGGCCATGATTTCGGGTCCGCTGCATCTCGCCGCCGCCTGCGACGTCGCCTGCGTCGGGCTTTTCAGCGGCCTGAACCCGCCGCGGAAATGGCATCCCTACGGAGCGCGGCATAGGATCATCCATCGCATGGAAGGGATCGCATCGATTCGCGTGGAGGAGGTCGCCGGCGCCGTGCGCGCGTCCTTGCCGACGCCTCTCCCCTCGCCGCCGCAGTCTTAACTCCGCAGGGCTCGGCATGGCGTCTCCAGCTATCTTCCTCGATCGGGATGGGACCATCATTGTCGAGAAAAACTACCTCGGCGATCCCGACGGAGTCGTCCTTCTGGATGGCGCCGCCGAAGGCCTTCGCGCCATGGCGAAGCACGCTTTTCCCTTCGTCGTCGTCTCCAATCAATCCGGCGTCGGGCGCGGCTATTTTTCGTTGGAACAGGCGCATGCGGTCGAGCGCCGGCTGGCGGAGGTTCTCGCGCGCGAAGGCGTCGCGATCGCCGGCTGGTATATGTGCCCGCACGCGCCGGACATGAATTGCGCCTGCCGCAAGCCGCTGCCGGGCATGATCGACGCCGCCGCGCGCGACCTTGATCTCGACCCCGGACGCTCTTTCGTGATCGGCGACAAACGCGCCGACATCGACCTCGCGGCCGCGGTCGGCGCCAGGGGCATTCTCGTCACCACCGGGCACGGAGAGTTGGACGCCGACTATGCGCGCGCGTCATCGACGCCGGTCTGCCGCGACCTCGTCGCAGCCGGCGAAGAAGTCGCTCGCTATTTGGCGCGCTGCAGTGTTTAAGTTCGTCGTCGCCTCCCTCCAGCTCTAGCTAGATTGACGGATGCAAATGGGGTCATCGGGTTCGCTCCGCCGGGTCGGCTTCACCTTCGGCGCGCATGTCTTCAATCAAATCATCGGCTTGGCCGTGCAGATCGGGCTGGTGCCGATCCTGCTGATCGGCTGGGGCGCGGACCGTTATGGCGTCTGGCTGCTGCTGTCGGCGATCCCGGTCTATCTGACCTTCAGCGACTTCGGCTTCACATTGAGCGCCAAGAACGAAATGACGATCCGGGTCGCGAAAGGCGACCAGCACGGCGCCCTCGTCATTTATCAAAGCGTGTTCGCGCTGTTGAATATTGTCGCGATCGTGGTCACCGCCCTGATTGTCGCCTCGCTCCTCACCATAAGGCTCGGGGCGTTCCTGAAATTGGGCGAAGTCTCCGAGGCGCAGGCCAAACTGGTCCTCTTCCTGCTCTTGATGAACGTGATCCTTTATCAATATTTCCTGCTTTTGTCCGGCGGCATGCGCGCCGCGGGCCGCCCAGCGACCGAGGTCGCTTTGGCGGGGATCAGCAGGTTCGCCACGGGCGTGGCGACGGCGGTCGCGGCGCTGCTTGGCGGCGATATCATCATCGCCGCCGCCATCATCCTTGTCGACGGCTTTCTGAGCATAGCCGCGATGTACTTCTGGCTGCGCGTGATCGCGCCATGGCTTCGCCTCGGAATGCGGCACGCGGACTGGAGCGAGATGAAGCGCTTGCTTCACCCTTCCCTCAGCTTCATGTCGTCGACCTTAGGCCAGACATTGACCGTCAGCGGACCGGTGATGGCGCTTGGAATGGTCGCGGGGCCGCTCGAGGTCGTCACGTTTTCGACGTCGCGCACGCTCGCCAGGCTCGGGACGACCGCCACCTATTTGATGGC
>CAWESJ010000143.1:0-3624 GCA_963811015.1 uncultured Alphaproteobacteria bacterium
TCATCGGACCGTGCGGGCGCCCTCACTTTCCTTGCCTTCTCCTGGATGCTCTCCCACATGCGCCGCAAGAAATCGAGGTCCGCAAGGAGCTCGTCTTCTTCTTCCCCTCACACGCGGTCCTTGCGATCAGGCCAAAACCTTTCGGGCACATTTTCTTGAGTATGGAAGCCCACCTCTTTTCGCTCCTCTTCATCCTCTATCCGCCGCGACACCCCGACGTGCTCGGTCGCCGACATCAGCACGAGCAGCCTGCCCGGAAGGGTGATGCGCGAGGTCACCCTGGTGCCCTTCTGGCCGATAGGCTCTCTGAGACCTGCACGATGATCTCCTGCCCTTCTCGAGCACGCCTTCTATACGCTCGCTCGCTTCTACCGCCGTGGCCACTTCCTCGAACTCCTCATACATCATTGCATCGACCACGATATCGGCGACGTAGAGGAATGCCGACTTCTCAAGGCCGATATCGACAAAGGCTGCGTCCATCCCGGGCAAGATCCTGACTACCCTGCCCTTGTAGATATTGCCGACGATACTCCTGTCCTTCTTCCTCTCAATAACAGCCGAGCCACATCGGCTCCATCCAGTTGCGGCGGAAATGCTCGAGGATCGACCAGGCGCGGGTGACGTCGGTGAGCGTCGGCGCGCACATGACGCCGCCCGGGACCATATAGCTCGAATGCGGCCATTGCCCGCCGAGCAGCGCGTAGATCTCGACGGGGCGGCCGGAAATGGTGACGCCGAGCTCGTAATTCGTTCCGGTGAAGGGCGCCCAGCGCTTGACCGCCTCTTCGTAATAGTGGCTGCCCGAATAGGCCTTGTTCGTGTAGTCGATCATGAACAGGCCGTAGTGATGACGCGGCAGGCTCTGGAGCGATTCCGCGAGCTGGCCGAGATTGCGCGCCAGAATGGCGTTGCGCGGCACGGTCGTGCCCCAGGCGGTGTCGAGCGCCCAGGCGGCGCAGGTCAGATGCGAGGCGCCGCAGATGCCGCAGGCGCGTGGCGTTACGACCAACCCGGCCTGCGGGTCCTTGTCGCGCAGGATGATCTCGAAGCCGCGGAACAATTCGGCCTGGGTCCAGGCGTTGACGACGACGCCGTCGGCGATGTCGACGCGCACGTCGAGATCGCCCTCGACGCGGCCTACCGGAGATATGTCAAGCGTCTGAACGGCTGCTTCGGCCATGATGCGATACTCCTGAAGTGCAAGCGAAGGCGCCTCGGACCCGTCTTGATGAGCGACGGCGGCTGCCGGATTCGCGAAAAAATCACGCTCGATCGAATATTTGCGGGCGAGACCCGAGAAGGAGCCCCGCCGCAAGCCGATCGCTCAGACGACGAAAATGTCCTTCTCCGCCCAAGCGGGCGCGGCGGCCTTGGCGGCGGCGGTCAGCTTGACATAGCCGGTCTTGTCGACGCCCGTGGGCATGTCCTTCGGCACGCCCATTACCGTCTGGGTCTTGAACACGGTGCCAGGCGCGAGATCGAAGAAGGGGAATTCCGGCTCGGTGCAGCCCATGCAGGGCATGCCGGCGCGGGTTTTCGAGGATTGCCTGTTCCACAAGATGCGGTTGCAGGGGCTGTGCGTCATCGGCCCGCGGCAGCCGAGATCGTAGAAGAGGCAGCCCTTGCGCTGGCCGAAGGCCGTCGCCGAAACCTTGTAGGCGAAGTGCATGTTGCGGGTGCAGCCGGTCTGCGTGAAGCTCGTGAAGAAGGTCTTCGGCCGCTGGAGCTCGTCGAGCGCTGAGATCGCCGGCGCGGCCGGAGGCGACCGCGACGAGGATCTGCGTCACCCAATCGGGATGCGCCGGGCAGCCCGGAATATTGATGACCGGCAGCCCGGCCTTCGATTTGAACGCGGTCCCAAGCGAGCCGCCGGCTTGCGCGCTTCAAGAATTGCAGGCCGACGGATTCGCTCGGGTTCGGCGCCGTCGCGGGAATGCCGCCCCAGGTCGCGCAATCGCCGATCGCGACGACGAATTGCGCCGCGTCTGAAAGTTCCTTGACCCAATCCTTCATCGGCCGGCCGCAGAAGCGGTTCCAATTGCCGGTGCCGTTCGGCGCGTTCACGACCGTGCCTTCGAAGACGAAAATATCGAGCGGGATTTTTCCCGAGACGCAATCCTGGAGAAGCTGCTTCACATTGTCGCCGAGCTCGAGGCCGAGCGAGGGATGCCACAGCACATTAATGCCGAAATCGGTCACGAGGTCGCAGGCGCTCGGTTCCTCGGCATTGAGAAACGACATCGTGTTGCCGGAACAGGCGCCGCCTTGAAGCCACAAAAGATTGGCCATTGAATTCCTCCCGCGACGCCTCGCCCTCATTGCTCGGGAGGCTGCCGTCGCGAGCTATGGCGCAAGCTTCGTGCCTGAAGCCGAACAGATTAGAGCCGGTCTAGAAATCAGGGCCTTAAGGCGCGAGCCGCGCGCCAGAAAAGCCAAGCTGCATACAAAGTTTATTTGCAACTGCATACTTGATTTGCAAGGCTCTTTGGAGAAGCCTCACCCATGCCGGTTGCCGCATCGCGGACATTCGACCTCGAAGGCGTAGCCAAACCAGACGCCCCGGCAGCGGCTGCACCAATGCCCAGTCATTTGGCTCTCGCGCATCCCCAAGCGGCGCGCCATTGCGCCAACGCCGAGATCGACGAAACCGCCGGCGCTGCCGGGCGGCGTCGCGCGCGACAGCGGAAAGCGCAGGATCGCCGCGGATTTTTCGGCCTCTTCGTCTTCAGCCATCAAATCGACCTCGCGCGGCATTTGTAGCGGGGTGAATCAACCGCCCCGCGCCGCCCCTTCGACCAGGCAATAACGGCGGATTTTATTGGCGAGACCGACCCGCGACAAGCCAAGCTCCCGCGCCGCCTTGCTCTGGTTCCAACGGCATTTCTCGAGCGCCTGGCGGACCAATTGCCCCTCGAGCGATTCGACCATTTCCTTCAGCGTCCTGCCATCCGCCTTCAGCATCAGCCGATCCTGCGCGGAAGCGCGGAGCGTCGCAAGGGCCGGCGAAAGATGCCGCCGGGTCAGATATTCGCCGTCCTTGGCCAGAGCCACCATGCGGCGCACTTCATTTTCGAGTTCGCGCACATTGCCGGGGAAGCGATAGGCCTTGAAAATCTCGATCACGTCATTGGCGACGCCGAGAACGCGGTTGCTGAGCAGGCCGCCGTGCTTGCGCACGAAAAATTCGGTGAGGACGGGGATGTCGTCAGGGCGCGCCCGCAACGGCGGCACTTCGAGATCGAAGCCTTTCAAGCGAAAGTAGAGATCTTCGCGAAACTGGCCGGCCTTGACCAGTTGCTTCAAAGGCTTGTTGGAGGCGGCGATGATCCGGACATTCGCGTGGATCGTCTTGTCGCAGCCAAGCGGCTTGACCTCGCCTTCCTGCAGGAAGCGCAGCAGGCTGACCTGAAACGACGGCGAGACTTCGGAAATTTCATCGAGGAAGACCGTTCCCCCGTCGGCGGCGCGAAAAAGGCCGAGGCGATCGCTGACGGCGCCCGTGAAGGCGCCGCGCTTGTGTCCGAAAAGTTCGGAATGCAGAAGTTCGTCGCGAACCCCGCCGCAATTCTGCGCCATCAAAAGGCTCGACGACCGGCGGGAATGAAAATGCATGGCCCGCGC
>CAWESJ010000144.1:0-9077 GCA_963811015.1 uncultured Alphaproteobacteria bacterium
AACGCGATTTTTCTCGTTGTCGGCGTCGAGGCGCGCGTCGCCGGCTATAGCCTCGTCTCCTTCCGCCGCGACTCGGCCCGCGCGCGGCTTTTTTCATCGCGCTCGACCCGGCCGAACACGGACGCGGGCTCGGCCGCTTCCTCCTTGGCGCGAGCGAGCGCGAGGCGAAAGCGCGCGGCGCCTGCGCCATGCGGCTCGAAGTGCGCATCGACAACGCCCCGGCAATCGCGCTCTATGAAAAAAGCGGATACCGCAGCTTCGGCGCCGTCGAAGACTATTATCAGGACGGCGCCGCGGCCCTGCGGTTCGAGAAGACATTCGACCAGGAGGATGAAGCGCCGGGCCGCCGCCTCAGCCGCGCGGACCCTGGTTGAGCCGCGCGAGATCGAAGCCTTCGATGTCCTGCAGCAGTTCGACGAAAGCGGTCGCGCCATAATCGGCGCAGGCCTCGCCCTTGGCCGCATCGGCTTCGGCGGCGCGCCCCATCGCGCCCGAGGCCGAGAGATCCTGCGCCATCCAGCCAAAGCCCGTGGGGCGGCCGGCGCGCAGCCAATTGAACTCATTCTCCATCGCGACGCTCGCGGAGACGGAATTTTCCGCCTTGTCCATGCGAACGAGATCCGGCCTGAAGCTCAACATGAGCGAGGTCTCGACCTCGCCGGCATGAATTCCATGCGCCAGCTCATCGGCGGAAAAGAGCCCGTCGGGCGCGCCAAATCGGCTCCACGAGGCCATCACGACGAACATGCCGAGCCTGGCGCGAAGATCATGCGCGATGAGGCTCAGAATGGCGCTGTTGCCGCCATGCGAATTGAGCAGCACCAGCTTGCGGCAGCCGGCGCGACGCACGCATTCGCCAAGCTCCGTCCAGGCGGAGATAACGGTTTGCGCCGACAGGCTGAGCGCGCCGGGAAAATCGCCGTGCTCAATGGAGCAGCCGCAGGTCTGCACAGGCAGGAAGAGAACCGGCAGCGCGTCGGGCAGGCGTTCGATCACCCTGGCGATATAGCCTTCCATGATGAAACTATCGACGCCGAGCGGCAGATGCGGGCCATGCTGCTCGACCGCGGCGACAGGCAGGACCGCGATCGCCGCCGCCATGTCGGCTGCGGCGAAATCGGTCCAGGTCATCTCGGCCCAGAATTTTGTGCGGGGCATGGACGAATTCTCGGTTCCGCGCTCGGCGGGATTTGAAACAGAACTGGCAAAAATACCTTCCGCCGGCCTTTCCAATGGTAAACTGTCCAGTCCGCCGCTAACTCTTTCGTTGCTGCTGGGTCCTGGCTATAGTCGAGCTTAGGCTATTGGCTAGGGAGCGTCCAGTCATGGAGAGAATCCTGCCGGCGATATGGGGCGTTTTGCGTATTTTTTCATCGCGGCGATATCTGTTGGCGTTGCCCACTACGCTGGCGCTTTGGCTTGGATCGGGCTCCCTTGACCTGGCATTGTCGCAGGGACGGTACGACGACCCAAGTACCTCAGAAGGATGGGCATGGTTCCGGATCAGCCGGGGCCAATTGGCCGACCTCAACGAACGCTGCGGCGCAAAGCTCCCACTTGATCCGATGAACGAGGACGACGCGCGCTGGCTCGGTGACTGCCGCAAGCTTTCGTCTCATTTTCTGGAGGACCTGTTGACGCGGTCGCCTTGGCGTGAGGCGGTGCCGCGCGAGGGAGTTCGGCTCAAGGGCGCCCGGATTGTAGGGGAGATCGATCTTGAAAACGCGACGCTCATTCGACCGATCGAGATCTACGGAAGCCAAATTGACGGAGGAATCAACCTAAAACGAGCACATACGGACAGCTTGATTCTTGTCGACGGTTCGCTGATGTTTGGCGAATTCAACGCCGACAATCTGAATTCGAGCAGCAATCTTTTCCTGCGCAATGGTGTAACCTTCAAGAGCGACCTAACGCTTAACTCCCTTAAAATCGAAGGCGGCGTCGATATGACAGGCGCAAATGTCAAGAGCGCGTTGCGCGCTTTCAACTTGAAGGCAGGTTCATATGTGTTTCTGAGATCTCTTGGCGACGAAAACAAGGCCAGCTTCAAGGACGTGGATCTGAGTGACGCGAAGATCGCGGGACGGCTCGAATTTTTCCGCGCCAGCATCGACGGTGCCCTGAGCTTATACAACGCGAAGATTACAGGACAGCTCCAACTAGTCAACGTTAGCATCAACGGCATGTTGTACGCCGACGGCCTTCAGGTCGGGGATCTCTACTCATGTATTCTGACGATCTGAATAAGGCCAGCTTCAAGGACGTGGATCTGCGCGGCGCGAAGATTAATGGACAGATCAGCATGAACGGCGTCAACATTAACGGCAGGTTGAACGCAGACAGTCTACATGTTGGTGAATCTCTATTTATGAATTCGGATGACAAAAACAAGGCGAGCTTCAAGGAGGTGGACCTGGCCAATGCGAAGATCACGGGCCACATAAAATTGGAGGGCGCCAGCATCGACGGACCGCTGAACGCAAACGGGATCGAGCTAGGTCAATCTCTGCTCATGAATTCTTCCGATAAAAACAAGGCTCGCTTCGAAACCGTGGATCTCAGAGGTGCGCAGATCGGGGGACAGATTAACATGACCGGGGCCAGTTTCGATGGCGTGCTGGAGGCTGAGTCACTTCAAGTCAATAACATGCTATTTATGGCGGACGCTTATTTCACAGATAACGTCAACATGGGCTTCGCTCATCTCGGCGCTAACTTGGATCTGCGCGGTGCTACTTTTCATGGGCTCAATCTCTCCGGCGCGTCAATTTCCGGAGAGTTTCAGCTCGGCGGAGGACACGATTCAGCCGTCTGGAAAGGAAACATTCGGAAACCCGGCGCCTTAACCCTCCGCAATACACATTTCGGCAATCTGATGGACGCGACGAATTCTTGGCCTGAACGGGGACGGCTCCATCTCGACGGGGTTACCTTCAATCATCTCGGCGGCTTCGCCGGAGAAAGCGGGCGGGAGATGCGCTCCCGGGGAATGGTTTGGTGGGACAATTGGGCGAGGCTCGACACTAACTACAGTCCAGCTCCCTACGTTCAACTCGCCGCCGCATTGATGAACGCCGGCCACCGCGACGACGCCAACGAGATCCGTTACCTTGGCCGCGTGCGGGAACGCGAGACAGAAACGGGATTGGCGTATGTTTGGTCCGGCTTCCTTCAATGGGTCGCCGGCTTCGGTATCGGAACCTACACCTTCCGGGTTCTCTATTGGGTGATCGCAGTAACTGTTCTTGGGGCGCTCTACTTGCAAGAATGTGTAACAGGAGTCCGCGACGAAAAACATGGAATTGTCTGGTGTTTCGGCGCCAGCCTGTCCCGGCTTTTGCCAATTATTGAAATCAAAAAGGATTTCACTGACTTCTTCAACAATTCTCAGCGCAACGAATTCACCGGCATTCAAAGTTTTTTCTTTGCCACGATGGGCATTGTCGGTTGGCTATTTGGCGCGATCCTGATCGCCGCGGTCGCAGGCTTGACCCAAGGCTCATGAGACGGATCGCTCCGTAGTTTTTTAAAGCAGGTGAAATCCTGTCCCTGGCGCATTACAGCCATAACGGAAGCTTTCTGGCCAATTTTTCCTGAAGATTGCTATGCTTCGCTGGCTCCAGCGCATGTCAAACTTCCGCCCCCCGAGGACTTAGCCTTGAAAACCTGCATCGCCCTCCTCTTCGCGGCCCTCGCTCTCGCCGCCTCGCCCGCCCGCGCGCTCGACAAAGTGACCTTCGCGACGAACTGGCTCGCCGAGGCCGAGCATGGCGGCTTCTATCAGGCGCTGGCCGACGGCACTTATGAAAAATACGGGCTCGACGTCACCATCCTGCAAGGCGGCCCGCAGACCAACAACAAGCTTCTGCTCGCGGCCGGAAAAATCGAGTTCAATCTCGGCGGCAACCTCATCCAGGCCTTCGACGCCGTCGCGGAAAATGTTCCGATCGTCGCTGTCGCCGCCATGTTCCAGAAAGACCCTTTCATCCTCATGTCGCATCCCGGCGCGGGCCTCGACAGATTCGAGGACCTGCCCAGGGCCAGGGCCTTTATCGGACGCGACGCGCTCGTCTCGGTCTATCAATGGCTGAAGACCGCCTATGGATTTCGGGAAGAGAACATCAAGCCCTATAATTTCAACTCCGGCCCCTTCATCGCCGACAAGGGTTCGATTGAGGAGGGCTACGCCACTTCCGAACCCTATGAGGTGGAGCGGCAGGGCAAGTTCAAGCCGAATGTCTTTCTCATCGCGGATTACGGCTATGATTCCTATTCCACAACAATCGAGACGCGGCGCGATCTGATCGAGACAAACCCGGATCTCGTGCAACGCTTCGTCGACGCCTCCATCATCGGCTGGTACAATTACATCTATGGCGACAACGCCAAGGCCAATGCGCTGATCAAGCGCGACAATCCCGACATCACCGATGGCCAGCTCGCCTATTCCGCAGCGAAGCTAAAAGAATATGGGATTGTGGACTCCGGCGATTCGACAAGGCTCGGGGTTGGCGCCATGACCGACGCGCGGATCGCGAGCTTTTTCGCCAAAATGGCGAAGGCTGGGCTTTTCAAGCCGGATCTCGACTATGGCCACGCCTATACGCTGCGCTTCGTCAACAAAGGGGTTGGGCTCGCTTTGCGGCCAAAGGAATGACGCTAGCCATCTGCGCGGGGACCGGGGCGATTAATGCTGGATAGGGCAAGACCGCAAGCGCTCGTCTCCCTGCGCGGCGTCGGCAAGACCTACGCCAATGGCGCCGTGGCGCTCGAAGGCGTCGATCTCGACATACGCCGCGGCGAAGTCTTGAGCCTGCTCGGTCCCTCGGGCTGCGGCAAATCGACGATCCTGCGCCTCATCGCCGGCCTCGACGCCGCCACTTCCGGCGCCTTGACCCGCGGCTTCGACAATGTCGGAGCGGCGGTCGGCTTCGTGTTCCAGGAGCCGACGCTGATGCCCTGGGCCAGCGCCTTCGACAATGTCTTTCTGCCGTTGCGCCTGCAGGGCCAGAGCCGGCGGAGGGCGGCGCCCGCAGTCAAGGAGGCGCTCGGCCTCGTGGGCCTCGCCGATTTCGCCGACGCCTTTCCGCGCGAGCTGTCCGGCGGCATGCGCATGCGCGTCTCCATCGCCCGCGCGCTTGTCCTGCGCCCCGTGCTGCTTTTGATGGACGAGCCTTTCGCCGCGCTCGATGAAATCACCCGCTTTCGCCTCAATGACGATCTCCTGCGCCTGCAGCGCGAACTTAGGGCGACCATCGTCTTCGTGACCCATTCCGTTTATGAAAGCGCCTATCTTTCGACCCGCATCGCGGTCATGGCGGCGAGACCCGGCCGGATCGTCGCGGAAATCGCGACCGATGACGCAGCGCCGCGCGGCGAGGATTACCGCGCCAGCGCCGCCTATGCGGCAAGCTGCGCGCGCGCCGGCAAGGCTTTGCGCGACGCCGTACATGGGGAGGATTTTTGATGCGCGCGCCGCCATGGGTCCTGCGCTACGGCCCGCCGAGCCTGGTCTTCCTCGCCATGCTCGCGGGTTGGGAAGGCTATGTGCGGCTCGACAATATCCCGCCTTACATCCTGCCCGCGCCCAGCCTCGTGCTCGAGACGCTGGCGACGGACCGCGCCATACTCATGCCGGCGCTGCTTGCGACCTTGAAGATCACATTCGGCGCGCTTTTCGCGGCGGTCATCGGCGGCGTCGGCCTCGCGCTTCTGTTCGCGCAATGGAAATGGGTCGAGCGATCCTTCCTGCCGGTCGCAATCGTCCTGCAAGTCACGCCCATCGTCGCGATCGCGCCTTTGCTCCTGATCTATCTGGAGCCCGCGACCGCCGTGCTCGTCTGCGCCTTTCTCGTCGCCTTTTTCCCGATTCTCGCGAATACGGCGCTGGGCCTCGCCTCCGCCGACCGAAACCTGGTCGATCTCTTCAGGCTTTATCGGGCCTCGCGCTGGCGCACGCTTGTGCTGTTGCGCCTGCCCTCCGCCCTGCCCTATTTCCTTGGCGGCCTGCGCATCGGCGGCGGCCTCGCGCTCATCGGCGCGATCGTCGCCGAGCTTGCCGCGGGCGCGGCGGGCAAAGGCGCCGGCATCGCCTTTCGCATCGTCGAGGCCGGCTACAGGCTGAACATTCCGCGCATGTTCGCGGCTTTAACGCTGATCTCGCTGACCGGCATAGCGATCTACGCGGCGCTATCAGCGCTCTCCGCCTATCTCCTCGGCCGCTGGCACGAAAGCGCGCTCGGGCCGGAGCGGTGAGGGTGGAAGGGGCGCCGAAAGCTCTGCTAGGCTTCGTTCTTCACAGACGCCCACGTCCATAGGGCGGCCATGGGAAGCGATAAGCTCTGTAGGTGTTGACGCCAGCCGGGAATTGCGCGTTGAAGATGAGCTGTCCCGACGCGTTGAACGCAGAGAAATAAGGCAGCGAGCCCCAGCCGACGACGAGGCCGTGGTCTCTCGTCGTCTGGGCGTTGCCCTGCGACGGTGCTATCAGGCCTTCGGGCTGCGTGTCGGATTTAATCAGCGTCGCGGTGTGATCATGCTCATTCAGCTGCACGGTGATCGCGCGGCTGTAGCCGAGCTCGTTCGTTGCGCCAGACCCAGTATTGCCGGCGCCCGCCGACTCATTGTCGAAGAAGGTGTAGACGTCATCGCCGAGCGCCTCCGGATCATGCTGCCATGAAAATAATGTGCCGGCATTGTTGAGGGTCTGTCCTGGAGCGGCCAGCAGTTTGAAGCTGGAATTCTTGCCTCCGAGCTTCCAGATGATCGCGCCGGTGGAGCGGTTGACCTTATAGGCTGTCCACGTGTCGCGAGCGTCGACAAGAAAATTGCCGTCGGTGTCGACCTTGACGGCGTTGATATGGAACCAGTCCCATGGCGCGCTTGCCGTTGCGGGCAGCGGCTGCTGGCTCTCGCTGAACGGCACGTGGTCCTCACTGCGCCACTGGAACAGCACTCTGCCTGTCGCGATGTCGATTTCCTGCACGACGCCGTTGATCACCGTCTGATTGGCCGGACCGCCGATGGACGAGAGGTTCGCCGTTCCGCTTGTGTAGGCGAGGATCAGCGCGGTGTCCCATGGCGTGATCAGGAACTCGTGGCCGTCCGCGCTGAGCCCGTTTCCAGCGTTGACGGTTGCAATCAGCTGATATTTATCATTGTAAATGTAATCCGTGCCGCTCGCGAGGCTGCCCAAACCTATCCCCTGCCACCATGTTAGGACAGGCTTGCCCCTGTAGTACTGGACGCGGAAGTCGCTCGCCTCCTGGCCCTGTGCTACGGCATGGAACCACACCACGTTGCCGCTGGGGTCAAGGATCTCGACGCCATTGGCGAATGTGCTCTGGTCGCCGTAGGGCGAGATGAAGAAATCGTCCCGGCCCTCAAGTGGGCTCGAGGTGAGGATGGTAACGGGAGGAGGCTCGGTCGGCGCCCCCACCGCCGTCCCGGACGCGACCGGCGCCGCCGCGAGGCCGGTCAGCGCCGCCCCGGCAATGCGCTGGCGCCACCGTTGCGCAGCCTCCATTTTTAAGCGCGAGAATTCAAATCGAAACATCGGCAGCCTCCTTTTTTGTTTCGGGGCCGATCGCAAAGCCGCGAAAAAATCCGCCCAATGACAAAATACATTTTGTCTATAGATAAACTGCATTAAACAAATGTCGCGGTCAAGCCCGGCGCGCGGAGGCGGAGCCTGAACGCGCTCTATCTCGAAAAAAACGCGCCTTCGCCGCCCGTATGGCGCGGCGCGGCGGAGTGAGCTATGAAACGCCGCCCGCGCGGCAATCCGAGCCCCCTTCCGCGGCGGCCGCCCATCACCCTGAAACCGAGAGAATTTTCATGACAGCGCCCCGCTTCGATCTGCTCGGCCTCGGCAATGCGATCGTCGATGTGATCAGCCGCGCCGACGATGATTTTCTCGTTAGCCAGGGATTGCGCAAAGGCGGGATGCAGCTCATCGACGAGGCCCGCGCCGAAGAGCTTTACAAGGCCATGGGCCAGGCGACCGTCGTGTCCGGCGGCTCCGCCGCCAACACAATCATCGGCGCGGCCGGCCTTGGATGCCGCGGCGCCTTCATCGGCAAGCTCAAGGACGATGAGCTCGGCGGCACTTTTCACCCATGACATTCGCGCCGCCAAGGTCGATTTCTCGACCGGTTTCGCCACCGACGGGGCGGCGACCGCGCGCTGCCTGGTTCTCGTCACGCCCGACGGCCAGCGCACCATGAACACGTTTCTTGGCGCGAGCCAGAACCTGACCGAGGCCGACGTCGACGAAGAGCTCGTCAAGCAGTCGCGCTTCACCTATCTCGAAGGCTATCTCTGGGACCCGCCGGCGGCCAAGGCGGCTTTCGTCAAGGCGGCGAAAATCGCCCGAGGCGCGGGGCGCAAGGTCGCTCTCTCTCTATCCGATTGCTTTTGCGTCGATCGCTACCGCGATGAATTCATCGGGCTCATTCGCTCGGGCTCGGTCCAAATCCTTTTCGCCAATGAAAGCGAGCTGCACTCCCTCTATCAAACCGCCGATTTCGACACAGCCGTGGCGCGCCTGCGGAGTGAAAACATTCTTGGAATCGTGACCCGTTCGGAAAAAGGCTCGGTCGTCGTCACAAGCGACGGGGTTCTGAGCGCGCCGGCCGCGCCTGTCCAAGAGGTGGTGGACACGACCGGCGCCGGCGATCTTTTCGCGGCCGGCTTCCTCGCCGGCCTCGCAAGAGAGCGCGATCTCGCCGCCTGCGCGCGGCTCGGCGCGCTCGCGGCGGCGGAAATCATTCAGCACATTGGCGCGCGGCCGCAGGCCGATCTCGCCCAGCTCGCCGCGCAAAGTGGAATCGCGCTTTAAAGCGCGTAGAGCATGACGTCGCGGGCTCCGCGTCGGAGGGTGTGAAATCCCACCCAAGCCCCTGTCTCCCAGGTCTATCCCGTAATCATGCCCTCCGGCGATCATGCCGCGGCGGGAAAGACCAAAGGAGATCGCCATGAACATTCTCAAGACCGCGCTTTTGGGCTCAGCCCTCCTTTTCTCCGGCGCCGCTTTCGCTGGCGTCGCGCCGGAAGGCAATGGCCACGTCGGCGAC
>CAWESJ010000145.1:0-9048 GCA_963811015.1 uncultured Alphaproteobacteria bacterium
CTTCTCTGTCATGGCTAACTCATTCGTTATGTCGTTACTCGTTCAACGTATTGCTATGCGTCGAAGCTACTGATTTCTTGAACAGTTTCCAGAAACTCTCGACATTGTTGGTGTGGTGCGTGGCGTCATGGCGATAGTCGTAATAGGCCCATTCCTTCGCGCCGTGCTTGACCGCGCCATGCTTGAAGCCGTCCCCTTCCAGTAAACCATAGCTGTAAAGTTCGTCGGTCGAAACGATCGTTCCCGGCTCGACGTTCTCCAGCACGACGCCGCGCAGGGTTTCTTTCTTCACATTTTCAATGACTTGCGTCTTGATCGGGCCGCCACGCTCTTTCAGGCCCATGACGATCGTCTTGCCTTCGGCGCCACGACCGCGCTTGCCGGAACGCTTGCCGCCGACATAAGCCTCATCAAGCTCGACATGGCCTTTGAGCATTTCAAAGCCATCTGCTTTGGTCATGAGATCGCGGATTTGTTGCCCGATGCGCCAAGCGGTTTTGTAGGTTACGCCAAGCGTCCGTTGAAGCTCTTTGCCGCTCACGCCATGGCGCGTCGCGATAAAGAGATAGATCGCATAAAACCAAGTTTGCAGCGGCGTCCGGCTATCCTGAAAGATCGTGCCGGCGCAAGGATAGACATGATCTCCGCAAGCGGCGCAGGCATAGGCGCGGCGCCCGGTGATCTTGTGGAATGTGCTCTCGACACCGCACTTGCCGCAGACGTGGCGCAGCCCATAGCGAACTTCCATGACGCGCGTCAGGCAAGCATCGTCATCGGGGAAGGTCGCAAAGAACTCGCGAACCGAAAACGCTTGGACGTTGCTTTCACCAGTTCCGGCTTTGCTGGGGCGGGTACGCTTGCGGGTCGTCATTGCCATCTCCTATGAAAAGGAGATTAGCTTAAGCTCGTACTTGCGTCAAGGGGATAATCCCCTATTATTATACAGCTTAGCGATAGAATGTATGACGAATTAAGTAACTCATTTTTGCTGTCTTTGGGGGCGGAAGAAAGAAAATTATTCGAAAGTACACATCCGCATTTTGGGAAAGAAGTATATGATTCATTCCCGTCGATTATCTATGAAATCAACGAAGCAGCAAAATGCTTGGCTTTGGGAAGAAGCACTGCAAGCGCATTTCACTCAATTCGGTGCCTAGAGGCGGCAATCAAGGCAATTTCTCGCTGTTTGAATATTGCAGACCCGACAAAGGGCTCTGATAGAAGTTGGATGAAGATGCTCAGCAAAATCAATGATGAAATGGATAAAAGGTGGCCGAAAAGTACAAGGCTAACGGGAGATGGTCGGTTATTTGAGGAAATACAAGCTTCATTATCCGCAATGCAGAACCCATGGCGAAATGCCACCATGCATCTTGATCAAACGTATACTGAAGAGGATGCGCGACACATATTCGAGATGGTCGGCGGCCTTATGAAGAAGCTGGCTTCGCGAATGGACGAGGAAGGCCTTCCTTTGGCAAAGCCCAATCCAGCCGCGTAGACGACCGCGCGCGAACGCGCGGCCGAAGAAGTGTGCCGGAAAAATTCAGCGGGCTTACTTGACCGCCGCCTCGTATTTCTCCGCCACATACTCCCAATTGACCAGATTATCGACGAAGGCCTTGAGGTAATCGGGGCGGCGGTTGCGGTAGTCGATGTAATAGGTGTGCTCCCAGACATCGACGGTCAGGATCGGCGTCGCGCCCTGGGTCAGCGGATTGTCGGCGTTGCCGGTCTTCGACACGGCGATCTTGCCGTCCTTGACCGCGAGCCAGGCCCAGCCGGAGCCGAATTGGGTGACGCCCGCTTGAACCAGCTCCTCTTTGGCCTTGTCCACCGAGCCGAAACTGTCGATCAGCGCCTTTTCGAGCGCGCCCGGAACCTTGCCGCCGCCATTGGCCTTGATCGACTTCCAATATTCCGAATGATTGAAATGCTGCGCCGCATTATTGAACAAAGGCACGTTCTTGCCGTAGGATTCCTTCACGACCTCCTCCAGCGATTTTCCTTCGAGGCCGCTGTCCTTGATGAGATTATTGGCGTTGGTCACATAGGTCGCATGATGCTTGTCGTGGTGAAATTCGAGCGTCTCCTTGGAAAGATAGGGCTGGAGGGCCTCATAGGCGTAGGGGAGGTCGGGCAAAGTGAAAGACATGGGAAGCTCCTGAATCGCGAAATGCAGCCGGGCGAAGGCGCCGCTTCGCTTGCTGCATGGCGGCATAAGTAAACGGCCGCGCCGAAGGCGGCAACTGCGCCGGCGGTTATACTCTGTAACTGTTATATTATATCATCAGCAGGCGCGGGCGGGGCGCGCGCCGCCCGAATTTGCCGCCAAGCTGACGATTTTGGGCCGTTTGCGCGCGAGCCCTGCGGCCGGCGCCGGGCGGATCGCGCCGCGCCTTTTTGCAGTCGCCTCTTTTTGCGGCTAAATTCTCAACCCGGCCAATTGGTTCGACCCTCGAAGGGGCGCAGCGCGTGGATCGACGGAAATGAGCTATGTAATTTTCGGCCTCGGGCTTTTGCTTGCGGTTTGCGGGTCCTCCGCCGTCTATTTCGGTTATGGGATCGTCGAGGTCGAGCGCGGCTGGTCGAGCGTCATCGCCGGCGCGACGGCGCTTTCCTGCGGATCGTGACGATCGCGCTCGCCTTTATCTTGCGGAGCCTGGGCAAGCTGCGGGCCTTTCTGGATGCGGAGAAAGGCGCAAAGCCGCTCGCGAGGGCGCTGGCGCTTGACCGCGCCGTCGCGTCGCCCCCGCCGTCGCATGACCAGGCCGGCGCTGTCGCGCCCGCGCCCGACAGGGTCGCGCCCGACTTTCAAGCCGCCGCCGAGCCTCTCGCGCCCGCCCCGGACCCCGCGCCTGCGCCCGCCCCCGCCCAGACGCATGCGGAAACCCCGCTCTCGCCCGTCGAGCAAATCGAAATCCATCGCGGGCGCGCCCGCATCCTGGCGGGGCAGCCGCGCGAGACCGTCCGGGACAGCGCCCGAGAGACCGCCGAGGCCTCCCGCGCGTCCATCGAGGACGTGCGCCGGATGGTCGCCGCCAAGATCACGCGATGGCCGCGGCCGGAGCCGCAGACGCCTTCGCCTGAGACCGACAAAACCGCGCCCGCGCGCGAGCCCGTTGACGCGGCTGGATCCGAGCCGCGGCAGGCTGCGCGGCGGCGAGCCTCCGCTGCGTCAGGCCCCCGCCGCTCTGATTGGGGCGCGCCGGCCCGGGGAAGCCAAACCGACGCCGATCCTCTCCGCTCGCCGGGGAAGGGAAGACGGCGGTTCCATAGGCGGGCCGCAAGTCGCGGCTGGGCCGGCGGACGCCCACATCCAAAGCGCCGGGATCATCGCCGAGGCGCGCGCGCCGCGCCCGGACGCCGGGCCCGAGACCAGGCTCGGGGAGGCCGAGGAAGATCAGCCAGGCGCCTTCACTGAAGACCCCGCCGTCACCGGACGCTATCAGTCGGACGGGACGTCATATGTGATGTACGCCGATGGCTCGATCGACGCCCGATCGGAGCGGGGCGTTTTTCACTTCAAGTCCATGGCCGATCTGAAGGCCTTCCTCCAGACGCAAGGTTGAGGCGAATTATCCGTTTTAAAAACGCGGATGGCGGGTCGCGGCAAGATTTATGCTTGCAAGCATTTTCGGCTCACGCGCATCTATGGTTGCGCGTCGGCCCCACGATTTGGCGCACGAAAAATGCGCTCATGAAATCGCAGCCGGAGCGTGGCTGCTGGCGGCGTCAAGGGCCTATCAGCCCGTCATGATGAGGTTTTGTCAACATCCTTCGGCAATGCTACATCGTTTGACGAGGCTTGGGCGGTTCCTTTTCGATCGGGCGAAACGATCCGATCGGGAAGCGCTTTAACGGAAGAGCGGCTAAGGCGGATGGAGAAACTCATCGAATTGCGGCGCGCGCCGGCGGCCGAGCGGGATTCGCGCAGCGTCGTGATCCTCGGCGCGACCGGATCGATCGGAAAATCGACCGCGGATATAATTTCCGGCGCGAACGGCGCATTTCGGGTCGAGGCCGTGGCCGGCGGACGCGATGCTCGGGCCTTGGCTCGGGTCGCGCGCGAGCTCGGGGCGAAATTCGCCGCGCTCGCCGATCCTTCGGGTTACGCCGAACTGAAGGAGGCCTTGGCCGGCACGTCGATCGAGCCTGCGGCCGGCGCCGAAGCCGTGATCGAGGCCGCCTTGCATCCGGCCGATATCGTCATTGGAGCAATCGCGGGGGCGGCCGGGGTCGCGCCAACCTTCGCCGCGCTTTCGGCCGGCCAAACAATCGCGCTCGCCAATAAGGAATGCCTGGTCTGCGCCGGCGCCGCCTTCATGCGCCAGGCCGCCGCCATGGGAACCAGGCTTTTGCCGGTGGACAGCGAGCATAATGCGATTTTCCAGGCGATGGGCGACGCCGATCTCGCCACGATCGAGATGATCACTTTGACGGCGTCCGGAGGTCCGTTTCGGACCTGGACCAGCGAAGCCATCGCCGCCGCGACGCCGGAACAGGCGCTTGCGCATCCGAATTGGTCGATGGGGCCGAAAGTCACCGTGGATTCCGCCGGCCTCATGAACAAGGGCCTCGAACTCATCGAGGCGCATTATCTTTTCGCCGTCGAGGCGGCGCGCCTCGACGTGCTGGTCCACGCCCAGTCGGTCGTCCATGGCCTCGTCGCCTTCTCCGACGGCTCGGTCACGGCCGGACTCGCCGCCCCCGACATGAAAGTGCCGATCGCCCATTGCCTGTCCTATCCGGCGCGGATCGCGACGGCGGCGCGGCGCCTGGATTTGGCGGCGGTTGGACAATTGACCTTCGAGCGGCCGGATTTCGCCCGCTTTCCGGCCTTGCGCGTCGCCATGGACGCCTTGCGGGCGGGGCAGGGGCTCCCCACTGTCTTGAATGCCGCCAATGAAATCGCAGTCGAGGCCTTTTTAAACAGGCTCATTTCCTTTCATGAGATCGCCAGAATCGTCGAAGAGGTTTGTGATCGGGCCGCGGCCGACAGCTTGGCGCGCGAGCCGGACACGATCGCGGAGGCTCTCGCCCTGGACCAGGCGGCGCGCGAACGCACGCGCGGCGTTTTGTCACGCAGCGGCGGCGCGCGGCGAATGGCGGCCGTCCATTGAATCGCCGCGCCGGCGGGGCATTCGCGATCGCCGATCGCGCGATCTCCGGCAGGCGGCGCGCGGCGGCGAAGCTTGCATCGCCGTCCAATCCCGAGTTACGAGGCGTCGCCGCCGCAGTCCTTCGCGTGGCGACGCCCTGAACCGGCGAAGCCGTGGAATTGCGCGTTCATGTTTCATCGGGACATGAAATTACGCTAGAGCATGTTCCGAAAAAGGCGCCTGACTTTTTCGATCAAATGATGCTTCAGCTCTTTGAATGCGAGCGATTTCTTTTCGATCAGATGAGTTTATCCGATCTGGAAGCGCTCTAGAGCATGATGCCGAAAAGCAGCAACCGGCTTTCGGCTGAAATCATGCTCTAACCCTTTGATGAGAGGCGGATTCAGACTTCAGATGGAACCGAGCGATTCCATCTAAAGTCATCCGGCTCTAGATCGCGATGATTTTGGATTGAAACAATCCAAAATCATGAACGTGATCAATTCCAAGAGTTTAGAGCGGGATGCGGGCGGAAAACCGTATCCACTTTTCCGCATCCCGCTCTAGGGTTCCAATTTCGGTCTTATGGCGTCGCGTTGAGCCGTCGCTGCGTCCCCAAGGCGTTGTCCGATCGGCCCAAATGGGCGGGAACTCGGAAATTGGGACTTTGGAAGGTCGGACTTTATGGAAATACCGTAGTCATCGTCATTTGACGCGCGATCAAAAAGATCTGTCATTTTCCGACGATCGCGCTCTAGGAGCTCCAATGTCAATCTTAACGCACATCTGGTCGGTCGGCGTTTACATCGTCCCGTTCATTTTCGTCTTGAGCCTTGTCGTCTTCTTCCATGAACTGGGACATTTTCTCATCGGCCGTTGGTGCGGCGTCAAGGTTGACGCGTTCTCGCTCGGCTTCGGCCCTGAAATTTTCGGCTTCGTGGATCGCTACGGCACGCGTTGGCGGCTCGCGCTCCTTCCGCTCGGCGGCTATGTCAAGTTCCATGGCGACGCGAACGGGGCCTCGGTCACCGACCAGGAGGCCGCGGAGGCCATGCCGGCGCAAGAGCGGGCGGTCAGTTTCTTCGCGCAGGACGTGTGGAAGCGCGCCGCGATCGTGGCCGCCGGCCCGATCGCCAATTTCGTCCTCGCGATCGTCATTTTCACCGGCGTGTTTTACGTCAACGGCCGCGCCGTCCTGTCCCCCGTGGTCGATAATGTCGCCGCGGGAAGCGCGGCGCAGGACGCGGGATTTGAATCGGGCGATCTGATCGTCGCGATCGATCACGTCAAAATCGACAGTTTCGAGGACATGCAGCGCGTCGTCCAAACCTCGAGCGACGTCGCCCTGACTTTCGACGTGGAGCGGAAGGGCGCGACGATCCAGCTCGTCGCCACGCCGCGCTGGCGCGAGATCAAGACGCCTTTCGGGACCACGCGGGTCGGCGTTCTTGGCGTCGAGGCCGGCGCGAAGCCGGAAAACTGGCGCACGCAGCATTTCGGCTTCGCGGAACTCAGTCAAGCGCGCGACGTCGGAGACCTGGTATGTGGTGGCGCGGACCGGCTCCTATGTCGGCGGCCTGATCATGGGCAGAGAATCGACCGACCAATTGTCGGGGCCGATCCGGATCGCCGAGGTCTCCGGCGAGATGGCCAAGATCGGCTTCGCGGCTCTGTTGAACCTCGCCGCAATTCTGTCGATTTCCGTTGGGATTCTCAATCTGCTTCCAATCCCGCTCCTCGACGGCGGCCATCTTTTCTACTACGCGGTCGAGGCCGTGCAGGGCAAGGCCATGCATGAGAAGGCGCAGGAGTTCGGCTTCAAGCTGGGCCTGACATTGGTGGCCGGGTTGATGATTTTCGCAACCTATAACGACATCGTGCGTCTGACGCGCCAATTCCTCCATTGGGGATGATAGAATTAGGGCCGTATAAGGGCGACATTGGCAAGAATTGAAGATGAGGAGCGCTGCGGCCGTTCACTAATCCGTTAACCTTGACTCTTTACCCTTTGGTCACTCCAAACCGTGTCTTGTTCGCAACGTTCGGCTTAAAACAGCTGATCATATTTAATCTTGATTTGCGGCCTGGAACAAACGCTGTAGAAGCAGAGCTTGGGATGGGCGAACGTCACTGTCGCCCATCCTCTGGAACAGTGCCAGTTGGATCAACTCTCTGGCGCTCGGCGTCGAGCCGGCGTTACGGAATGCGGAGACCGGTTTCACAATGCAGTCCATGCGTAGAACTTTGAACCGGTTTGCCGCAGCGGGGCTCGTTCTCGCCTGCTTGCTCGGGGTTGTGTCGGGCGCCGCCGCCGCGGGCGTTTCCGTGCAGGGCAACAAGCGCATCGACAGCGAGACGATCTCGAATTACTTCACCGGCGCGGACGAGGCCGCGGTCAACAAGGGCGTGAAGGACCTTTACGCCACAGGGCTTTTTTCCGACGTGCGGGTGCTCCGCGAGGGCGGCCGCGTCGTCATTGTCGTCACCGAAAACAACATCATCAATCGCGTCGCCTTCGAGGGCAACAGCAAGGTCAAGACGGAAACGCTCTCGGCCGAGATTCAGTCGAAGTCGCGCGGCCCCTACAGCCGGGCCACGGTTGACGCCGATATCGAGCGCATCAAGGACATCTATCGCCGCTCCGGCCACGCCGCCGCCTCGGTCAACGCCCGCACGGTCGATCTGCCGAATGGACGGCTCGACGTCGTCTTCACCATAGACGAGGGCGAGAAGACCGGCATCAAGGCGATCAATTTCGTCGGCAATGTGGTTTATTCGTCAGGCAAGCTGCGCGACCTCATGCAGACGACGGAAATGAACTTCATGTCGTTCATCAAGACGTCGGATGTCTATGACCCTGACAAGATCGCCTCCGATCTCGAGCTGATCCGCCGATTCTATCTCAAGAACGGCTATGCCGATTTCCATGTCGTCGGCTCCGACGCGCAATATGATCCGGCGCAGGGCGGCTACATCGTCACGATCACCGTCGAGGAGGGCCCGCAGTATCGCGTCGCCTCTGTCGTCGTGGATTCGCATTTGCCCGACGTGGACGGAGCGTCGCTGCTTCCCCTCGTGCGCTTGTCGACGGGCGAGACCTATAATGGCGACATGGTCGAAAAATCCGTGGACGCCTTGACGAAGGAGATCGCCAGGCGCGGCTACGCCTTTTCCCAGGTGCATCCGCGCGGCGACCGCGATCCGACGACCCAGACCGTCACCATCGCCTTTGTCGTGGATGAAGGTCCGCGCGTCTATATCGAGCGCATCGTCGTGCGGGGCAACACCAGGACGCGCGACTATGTCATAAGACGCGAATTCGAGATCGGCGAAGGCGACGCCTATAACCGCGTCATTATCGAGCGGGCCGAACGGCGGCTCAACAATCTCGGATATTTCAAGAAGGTGAAGATCACCAATGAGCCCGGCTCGTCGCCCGACCGCGTGATCATCATCGTCGATGTCGAGGACCAGGCGACAGGCGCATTGTCGCTGTCCGGCGGCTATTCGACCTCCGACGGCTTCATCGCCGAGGTTTCCGTGACCGAGACGAATTTCATGGGACGCGGTCAATATGTGAAGCTGGCCGTCTCCGAAGGGCAGCACGCCCGGGGCGTGGAGTTCAATTTCACCGAGCCTTATTTTCTCGGCAACCGCATGGCCGCAGGCTTCGATCTCTACGCCAAGAAATCCGACGTGTCGCAATATTCCTATTACAGCAATTTCGTGACCGGAGGCACCTTCCGCCTGGGCCTGCCGGTGACGGAAGAGTTCACCTTCTCGCCGCGCTACTCGATCTACAACACCGACATCACGGTGCCGAACAATTCGACGCATCCCTATAATGACTGCCAATACCCGATCTATGGAACAACTCCGGGCTTTAACGGCACGGACGTCAGCTACTGGAACAATTGCTTGACCAACGGCGAAGCCTCGCTGGCGC
>CAWESJ010000146.1:0-11535 GCA_963811015.1 uncultured Alphaproteobacteria bacterium
CCTGGAGGGCGTGGATCCGATCGAGGCCTCGGCGGCCGTCGCCGGCGATTCCTCCACCGCGACCTGGACGGTGGTGTGGACCGACCGCCTCACCGCTTGCGAAAAATACCCGGGCCAAATGCTACCGCGTCGATCCCGTCCCAACGGCCAGGAGTATTTCGCCTTTATCGCCTATGACTAGATCTGTTCAGCCAGGCTCGATCGCCAACCTCTCGGCCTCGATCATCGGCAACGTGTTCGGCTTCAAGCCGTTGAAGGCGCTGCGCCTGGAAGACATGCGGATCCCGTCGCCTATGTGAAGACCTTCCAGGGCCCGGCGACCGGAATCGTGGTCGAGCGCGAGCGGCTCGACAAGTTCGGCCGGCCGCTGCTCGGCGCCACCGTCAAGCCGAAGCTCGGCCTGTCCGGCCGCAACTATGGCCGCGTGGTCTATGAGGCGCTGAAAGGCGGCCTCGATTTCACCAAGGACGATGAAAACATCAATTCGCAGCCTTTCATGCATTGGCGCGAGCGCTTCCTCTACTGCATGGAGGCGGTGAACCGCGCGCAAGCCGCGACCGGCGAGGTCAAGGGCACCTATCTCAACGTCACCGCCGCGACCATGGAGGACATGTACGAGCGGGCCGAATTCGCCAAGGAGCTCGGCTCCGTCATCATCATGATCGACCTCGTGATCGGCTACACCGCGATCCAGTCCATGGCCAAATGGAGCCGCCGGAACGACATGATCCTGCATCTCCACCGCGCCGGCCATTCGACCTACACCGGCAGAAAAGCCACGGCGTGTCGTTTCGCGTCATCGCCAAATGGATGCGCCTCGCCGGCGTCGACCACATCCACGCCGGAACGGTCGTCGGCAAGCTCGAAGGCGACCCCAACGCAACGCGCGGCTATTACGACATTTGCCGTGAAGATTACAATCCGCAGAACCTCGAGCACGGGCTGTTCTTCGATCAACATTGGGCGTCGCTGAACAAGCTGATGCCGGTCGCCTCCGGCGGCATTCACGCAGGGCAGATGCACCAGCTGATCGATCTTCTCGGCGAGGACGTCGTTCTTCAATTCGGCGGCGGCACGATCGGCCACCCCATGGGCATAGCCGCCGGCGCGACCGCCAATCGCGTCGCTCTCGAGGCGATGATCTTCGCCCGCAACGCGGGGCGCGATATTCTGGCGGAAGGCCCGCAAATCCTCGAGGACGCGGCCAAGGCCTGCACGCCTCTTAAGCAGGCGCTCGACACATGGCGGGACGTCTCCTTCAATTACGCCTCGACCGACACGCCCGATTTCGTCGCCTCCGTCACGCCGGCTGAATAAGGAGGCTTACAACATGCGCATCACGCAGGGCTGCTTCTCCTATCTTCCCGACCTCACCGACGATCAGATCCGATCGCAGGTTCAATATGTGATCGACAAGGGCTGGGCGGTCAATCTCGAATATACCGACGACCCGCATCCGCGCAACACCTTCTGGGAAATGTGGGATCTCCCCATGTTCGACATCAAGGACGCGGCGGCGGTCCTGCTCGAGCTCCAGAGCTGCCGCAAGGCTTATGGCGAGCGCGCATACATTCGGCTCTCGGGATTCGACGCCTCGCATGGCTGGGAAAGCGTGCGGATCTCCTTCATCGTCAGCCGCCCGAAACACGAGCCGGGCTTCCGCCTCATCCGGCAGGAAGGCCCGAGCCGGCGGCAGATCTACACGACGCAAGCCTATGCCACGGACCGGCCGGAAGGCGAGCGCTACCAGCCTTGACGCCGGAAGCGCCGGGCCGGGTCATCTTGCGTAATGTGCGAAGCGGCCGCAGGTGCCCGCCTTATGCCGCATGCGGAGGTTTAAGCATGGAGGCCAGCGAAACCTCGACGGAGAGCGGATCGGCCGCGCCGCCTGAGACCATTGATCTGCGTCGCGAGCTGACCGAGACGCATGTTCAGGAAGTGCTCGAACAGCTCGACCGCGAGCTCGTCGGCCTCGCCCCGGTCAAGGCGCGGATTCGCCAGATCGCCGCGTTGTTGATCGTCGACCGCGTGAGGCGGCGCCTCGGCCTCGTGTCCGAGACGCCGACGCTGCATATGTCCTTCACCGGCAATCCCGGCACCGGCAAGACCACGGTCGCGCTGCGCATGGCCGAGATCCTGCACAAGCTCGGCTATGTGCGCAAGGGCCATCTCGTCTCCGTCACCCGCGACGATCTCGTCGGCCAATATATCGGCCACACCGCGCCCAAGACCAAGGAAATTCTCAAAAAGGCGATGGGCGGCGTGTTGTTCATCGACGAGGCCTACTACCTTTACCGGCAGGAGAACGAACGCGACTACGGCCAGGAGGCGATCGAGATCCTGTTGCAGGTGATGGAAAACCAGCGCGAGGACCTTGTGGTGATCCTCGCCGGCTACGCCGATCGAATGGACCAGTTCTTCCGTTCGAACCCGGGCTTTCGTTCGCGCATCGCGCATCATGTCGACTTCCCCGACTACACGGACGGCGAATTGATGCAGATCGCCAAGACGATGCTCGCCGCGCAGAGCTACAAGTTCAGCGAGGCGGGCGAGGCGGCGTTCGAGGCCTATATAGCGGCGCGGCGGGGCCAGCCGCTTTTCTCCAACGCCCGCTCGATCCGCAACGCTCTGGACCGCGCAAGGCTGCGCCACGCCAACCGCCATTTCGAGCAGAACGGCCCGGTGTCGCTCGACGACCTCATGACCATTGACGCGCCGGACGTGCTCGCGAGCCGCGTCTTCGGCTCCGATCCGCCCGCAACAAAGGAGGCTTGAATGACCCCTCTCGTCATCGCGCCGTCGATCCTCTCCGCCGATTTCGCCAAGCTCGGCGAGGAGGTCCGCGCCGTCGCCGAGGCCGGCGCGGACTGGATCCACATCGACGTCATGGATGGCCATTTCGTGCCCAACATCACCATCGGCCCGGCTGTCGTCGCCGCCTTGCGGCCGCACACGCAAATTCCGTTCGACGTGCATCTGATGATCGCGCCTTGCGATCCCTTTCTCGCCGCCTTCGCGGAGGCCGGCGCGGACCTGATCGCCGTTCACGTCGAGGCTGGGCCGCATCTCCATCGCTCGCTGCAGGCGATCCGCGGCCTTGGGAAAAAAGCGGGCGTCGTGCTGAACCCGGCGACGCCCGCCGCGAGCGTGCGGCATGTTCTCGATCTGGTCGATCTCGTCCTCGTCATGTCGGTCAATCCGGGATTCGGCGGCCAGGCCTTCATTCCCTCGGCCGTCGAAAAAATTGCCGAGCTGAAGGCGATGATAGGCTCCCGCGCGATCCGCATCGAGGTCGACGGCGGCATAAACCCCGAGACGGCGGCTTTGGTCGTGGCGGCCGGCGCGGATACGCTCGTCGCGGGCTCGGCCGCATTCAAGGGCGGCCCAGCGCATTACGCCGCGAATATCGCGGCGATCCGCGCCTCGGCGCTGGGAATACTCAAGCGCGACGCCGCCTAAATTGACGGCTCGACAAATTGACTTGGCTTGCTCGCCGCCCCTATAAGGCTCGCGCGATCTCGACGCCTGCATGATGGAGCTAAAAGGGTGAAGCGGACATATCAACCGAGCAAGCTTGTGCGCAAGCGTCGGCATGGGTTTCGGGCTCGGATGGCGACGGTTGGCGGGCGCAGGGTGATTGCGGCGCGACGGGCGCGGGGGCGCAAGCGGCTTTCGGCGTAGGGCGGCGCTTTCGGCATCGAGCGGAAGGCGCAAGGTTTGATCCGCGCGCTACCGCTTCTGTCTCCAAAGGTCTCTCCGTTTTGCTGGAAACGGCCGCGGTCACGGCGCCGGTTGATTCACCTCGGCAATTCATATGGATTTGCAGGGCGAAGCCCGAATGGGCGATTGCGGCCGGACGACGGGAATGCCGAACGCGTCTTCAGTCCGCGTTCGGCTCTAGCCGCTTTGGAAACTAGGCATGTCGATTATTTTGGACTGATTTGTCCAAAATCCTCGCCGACGCATGCGGAGCTTGGACGCCAGAGGCATGAAGCAGGACCAAAGAGACCCGAAGGACACGCAGAATCTTTATCTGGCGATCGGGCTGTCGTGCCTTGTCGTCCTTGGCTGGAGCTATTTCTTCGCGCCGGGCGCCGACAAGGCGCGGCTGGGGCAAAGCCGGCAGGCGCAAATCCATCAGGCCGAGGGGCCGGCGGGCGCGCCGGCGGCCCCCAATCAAGGCGCTTCGGGTCCCGGCGTTTTGAGTTCCGGCGCTTTCAGCCAAGCTCCGGAGGCGCCGCCGAAGAGCCGCGCCGAGGCGCTGGCCGAAGGCCCCCGGGTCAGGCTCGACACCAAGGCGCTCAGCGGCTCGATCGCGCTTAAAGGCGGCCGCATCGACGATGTTTCGCTCAAAGCCTATCGCGAGACGACCGACCCCAAGAGCCCGAATATCGTGCTTTTGTCGCCGCTTGGCTCGCCCGCGCCCTATTACGCCGAGACCGGCTTTCTCGCCGCCGCCGGCGAGAACCCTGGCCTGCCGCGCCAGGATTCGCTCTGGAGCGCCGACCGCGAGACCCTGACCGAGGCCGAGCCCGTCACGCTCAGCTATGACAATGGCCAGGGCCTCGTCTTCCATCGCAGGATTTCGGTCGACGACCGCTATATGTTCAGCGTGGCCGACAGCGTCGAGAACAAGAGCCAGAAGCCGGTGACGCTGCACCCTTATGCGGTGGTCATCCGCCACGGCAAGCCGAAATCGGCCAATTTCGCCGTCCTGCACGAGGGCTTTGTCGGGGTCGTCGGCGAGGCCGGGGTGCAGGAGATCAAATACGACAAGATCGAGAAGGAGGAGGGCGCGCAGAAGAGCTTCAAGGGGACCGGCGGCTGGCTCGGGATCACCGATAAATATTGGGCGGCGACCGTCGTTCCCGACCAGGCGGCGCCGGTCGAGGCGAGCTTTTCCGAGCGCCAGAGCGCCAGCCCGGATGCGGGCCAGGACTCAGGGAGCGCGCCGGTCCAGATCGCGCAAAAGATCTATCAGGCGGGCTTCGTCGGCGCGCAAGCCAAGACGATCGCGCCAGGCGCCTCGGGCGAGGTTCTGACCCGGGTCTTCGCCGGAGCCAAGGTGGCCGATACGCTCGACGCCTATGAGAGAAATCTCGGCATCGAGAAATTCGACCTCCTGATCGACTGGGGCTGGTTTTATTTCATCACCAGGCCGATGTTCTGGACGCTCGACCATATCTACAAATTCGTCGGCAATTTCGGCGTCGCGATCCTCATCGTGACAGTTCTGGTCAAGGCTTTGTTCTTCCCGCTCGCCAACCGCAGCTATATGGCGATGGCGAAAATGAAGGCGGTCGCGCCGCAGATCGAGGCGATCAGGCTGCGCTATCCAGACGACAAGCCGAAGCAGTCGCAGGAGACCATGGCGCTCTACAAGCGCGAGAAGATCAATCCGGTGGCGGGCTGCCTGCCGATGCTGATCCAGCTGCCGGTGTTTTTCGCGCTCTACAAGGTGCTCGTCATCACGATCGAGATGCGGCAGGCGCCGTTTTTCGGCTGGATCCGGGATCTGTCGCAGCCGGATCCCACCAATGTGTTCAACCTGTTCGGGCTTTTGCCCTTCGATCCGTCGCAGATCCCGGTGTTCGGGGCCTATCTGATGCTCGGCGTCTGGCCGCTCATCATGGGCGTCTCGATGTTCATGCAGATGAAGATGAACCCCGAGCCGGCCGATCCGACCCAAAAAATGGTCTTCGCCTGGCTGCCGCTCGTCTTCACCTTCACCATGGGCAGCTTCCCCGCCGGCCTCGTCATCTACTGGACCTGGAACAACACGCTCTCGGTCGTCCAGCAAAGCCTCATCATGAAAAAAGCCGGCGCCAAGATCGAGCTCTGGGGCAATCTCACAAACATGTTCCGAAAAAAAGCCACAGGCTGAGATGAACAGGGCTGAGCCAACATGCGCCGAGGGGCGGGACGTGATATCGAACGGCCCGCGCGACTTTCTGGAAATCGGCCGCAAGCTTTTCGCCGAGGACTGCGCCTTCATGTGGGGGACGGCCAAGATCGCGGAATTGCCGCCGCCGGGCGCGCCCGAGATCGCTTTCGCCGGGCGCTCGAATGTCGGCAAGTCCTCGCTGCTCAACGCGCTGACCAATCGCAAGAGCCTCGCCCGCGCCTCGAATACGCCGGGCCGCACGCGCGAGCTCAATTTTTTCGCTTTGGGAGGGCGCGACGAGGCGGCGAAATTGCGGCTCGTCGATATGCCGGGCTACGGCTATGCGGCGGCGTCGAAAGAGAAGATCGCATCCTGGACCGACCTGATGCGGGACTTCCTGCGCGGGCGCGCCCAGTTGCTGCGCGTGTTTGTGCTCATCGACGGACGCCATGGCGTGAAGCCGATCGACCTCGAGACCTTCGAACTGCTCGATCGCGCCGCCATGTCCTACCAGATCATCCTGACCAAGCGCGACGAGGTGAAAAAAACCGAGCAGGACGAGCGGATCGCCGCGACGCTCGCCGCCCTCGACAAGCGCCCGGCGGCCTATCCGGAAGTGATTTTCACCTCATCGCAAAGCGGCGAAGGGATTGGCGCGCTTCGCGCCGGGATCGCCAAATTGCTCGCCGAACGCGGATCTTGAACGCCGCGCCGCCAAGCCAGACACCGGCGGGCCCGGCGTTGAGCTCGGCCTGACGAACGAATAGAAATCGCCGCAAATGACATGGAACGAGGCGCGATGAACGAAGCGATCAAGCGCAGCGAGCAGGAGCGCGCGCAGGAGCAGGCCGCGATCTTGATGCAGGCCCTGCCGCATATGCTGCATTATGACGAGGCGATCGTCGTCGTCAAATATGGCGGCCACGCCATGGGCGACGACAAGGTCGCGCGCGACTTCGCCCGCGACATGGTCCTGCTCGAGCAATCCGGCGTCAACCCCGTCGTCGTACATGGCGGCGGCCCGCAAATCGGCGCCATGCTCGCCAAGCTCGGCATCAAGTCGGAGTTTTCCGACGGACTCAGGGTCACCGACAAAGCCACGGTCGAAATCGTCGAGATGGTTCTCGCCGGCTCGATCAACAAGCAGATCGTCGGCTTCATCAACGCGGAAGGCGGCCGCGCGATCGGGCTTTGCGGCAAGGACGGCAATATGGTGATCGCCAACAAGGCCGCGCCGACCAGCGAGGCGATCGATCTCGGCTTCGTCGGCGAGCCGGCCAAGGTCGACACGACCGTTCTCGATCAGGTGCTCGGGCGCGAGCTTATTCCCGTGCTCGCGCCGGTCGCGCAGGGCGTCGACGGCGAGACCTATAATGTGAACGCCGACACCTTCGCCGGAGCCATCGCCGGGGCGCTCAAGGCGAAGCGGCTGCTCTTTTTGACCGACGTGCCGGGCGTGCTCGACAAGGACAAGGTTTTGATCAAGGAATTGCGGGTGGACCAGATTCACGCTCTGATCGCCGACGGCACGATCACCGGCGGCATGATCCCCAAGGTCGAGACCTGCATCTATGCCCTCGATCAGGGCGTCGAAGGCGTCGTCATCCTCGACGGCAAGACGCCGCATGCGGTGCTCGTCGAGCTCTTGACCGATCACGGCGCGGGTACTTTGATCACAAGGTGAAGGACGCGAAACAATATTTGGAAGACAGACCCGATCCGCAGCAGGCTTCGCCTGCGCAAGACGCAGAGCCGGAGCCGCGGCTTGGGAGCGCGCCGCAGATTGACGCGCCCCCGGGCGAGCCCTTTCTGCAGGTCGACGCCTTTCAGCACATTGATACTTGGGTCTTCGATCTCGACAACACGCTTTATCCGTCCGACAGCGACCTTTGGCCAAAGATCGACGCGAGGATCACGCTCTTTCTCGGCCATCTTTTCGGCCTCGACGGCATGTCGGCGCGGGCGCTGCAAAAATACTATTACCAGCGCTATGGGACGACCTTGCGCGGGCTGATGCAGGAGCATGACGTCAGCGCCGACGATTTTCTCGCCTTCACGCATGACATCGACCGCTCGTCACTCGAGCCCAATCTTTTGCTCGCGGCCGCGCTCGCCGCCCTGCCCGGCCGCAAGCTGATCCTGACCAATGGCTCCCGCCACCACGCTTTGCAAACGGCGACGGCGCTCGGCCTCCATACGATGTTCGAGGATATATTCGACATTGCCGCCGCCGATTTCGTGCCGAAGCCGGAAGCCGCGACCTATCAACGCTTTTTCGACCGGCATGACGTCGATCCGGGGCGCGCGGTCATGTTCGAGGATATCGCCCGAAACCTGATCATTCCGCACGAAAGAGGCATGAAGACCGCGCTTGTCGTCCCAAAGCCCGGGCAGACGGACCATCGCGAGGCCTTCGAGATCACCGGCGAGACGCCGCCGCATGTCGATTTCGTAACCAGCGACCTCGAAGGCTTTCTCTCCGAGATCATCGCCCGGATGCGAGGCGCCGGCGGCGGCGCGTGAAAGCGAGGGCCAAAGCGGCTCGGCGAAAGCCGCGTTTCAATGCGGGCATTGATTCGTTGGCGGGAAGCCCTTAACCCCTGACGAACTGCGGCGAAACCCGTCACTCAATTTTCGGTCCAGGAAAGATCACGCCCAATGTCCGAGCCAGACCTCGAAAAAACCATCGACGCCGCTTTCGAGGATCGCGCCAATGTCAACGCCTCGACGCAGGGCGAAGTGCGCGAGGCCGTCGAGACGGCGCTGAGCCTGCTCGATTCGGGCAAGCTCCGGGTCGCGGAAAAGATCGACGGCGCGGTCGGGCCTTCGTCCTGGAAAGTCAACCAATGGCTGAAGAAGGCCGTGCTTCTGTCGTTCCGCTTGAACGACATGGCGGCGATCTCGGGCGGCCCCGGCGGAGCCTCCTGGTGGGACAAGGTCCCCTCGAAATTCGCCGGCTGGGGCGACAAGGAGCATGGCGCGGCGGGGTTCCGCTCGGTGCCCAATTGCATCGTGCGGCGCTCCGCCTATATCGCGCCGGGCGTCGTCCTGATGCCCTCTTTCGTCAATCTCGGCGCCTATGTCGATAGCGGGACCATGGTCGACACCTGGGCGACCGTCGGCTCCTGCGCCCAGATCGGCAAGAACGTCCATCTTTCCGGCGGGGTTGGGATTGGCGGCGTGCTCGAACCCCTGCAGGCCAATCCGACGATTATCGAGGACGATTGCTTCATCGGCGCGCGCTCCGAAGTGGTCGAGGGCGTGATCGTCGGCCAGGGCGCCGTGATTTCGATGGGCGTGTTCATTTCGGCCTCGACCAAGATCATCGACCGCGCGACCGGCCAGATCCATATCGGCTATGTCCCGCCCTATTCCGTGGTGGTCTCCGGCAATTCGCCGGGCAAACCCCTGCCGGACGGCTCCCCCGGCCCCTCGCTCTATTGCGCGGTGATCGTAAAGACGGTGGACGCCCAGACCCGTTCGAAAACCGCGATCAACGAGCTTTTGAGGGATTGATGGCCGCGCTTTCAGCCGAAGGCGGCGCCCGATTCCTGTTTCGCAGCGATCAGGGGCGGATCGACGCCAGGACATGGCGGCGCGGAACGGCGCTGCTTCTGGCGATTCTCGCCGTCCTCACGGCGATCTGGCTACCCCTGGAGCCTCTGACCCATCGCGATCTCGCCACGACGCCCTTTTTCGCCTGGGCCACGATCGCGGCCTTCGCCTATCTCGTGCTTTACGCCTTCGCGGTCATCCTGATCGGGATCAGCCATTATAATCTCAGCGCCAAGCGCTGGCGCGACCGCGGCTGGTCGGGGGCTCTCGCCGGCCTCTTGCCCTTGTTCGCGCTGTTCAGCGGCGCGGCGCATTGGCTGCAGCCGCGCGTCGCCGAAGACGTCTCCTATTGGTATGTCGCGGGCGCGGACGCCGCGCTCGCCGCAATCATCGTCTGGAACGTCGTGGAGCTTGGCGTTTTTGGCCGGCGACCGGTTTGAGCGGTTCCCAATTCCAAAAAAAATGCTCTAAGACAGGGTTGGAGCGCGCGCGGAAGAACTTGCCCGAACATTTCGATTCCGACATGCTCCAACTGTTTGAATTCAAAGCGCCCCTCGTCGACCAAAACGAGCCCGTCCATTCGGGAGGCGCCCCAGACCCCTTGCGAGCCGGCGCGATCATGTCCCAGTCCTCTCGTCCGGAGACCCTGGCCGATCTCAGAGTCGAGATCGATCGGATCGACGCCGGCCTGCACCGGCTCCTGATCGAGCGCGGCGAGATCATTCATCGCCTGATCGAGGCCAAGGCGCGGCAGGGCGGCGGATCGGCGTTTCGGCCCGGCCGCGAGGCCGACATGATGCGCGGGCTCGTCTCCCGCCACGAAGGCCTGCTCCCGCTCGACACGGTCGAAAGCATCTGGCGGATCATCATCTCGACCTTCACCTATGTTCAGGCGAATTACTGCGTTCACGCCGATATTTCCGGGGGCGACGCCGCGATGCGCGATTGCTGCCGGTTCCATTTCGGCTTCACGGTCCCATATGTGGTCCATCAAGGCGCAGGCGCGGTGATCGAGGCGGTGGCGAATTCGGGCGGCGACCTTGGCTTGGCGCCGGTCAAGGGCGACGCTTCGTCGGGCGCCTGGTGGCGCGGGCTCGTTGGTCCGCACGCGCCCAAGATCATCGCGCGACTTCCCTTCGTGGAGCGCCCGGACCATCCGGCCGGTACGCCACTCTTCGTGATCGCCCAGCCGCTCGCCGAGGCGGCGGCGCGCGATGTGGTGGTCCATGCCGTCGCGCTCGAGCGCTGGCTCGACGATCTGCCTGCGCGCCTCGACGCGCTTGGAGCAGAGATCCTCGACAACGCGGCCGACGGCTTCGGCCTCTCGCTCATGATCGCAACAAGCGGCGAGGTCGCGCCGGAGCGTTTGCGCGAAACCCTGATCCGCGCCGGGGCGGTGGAGCCGCGAATCGCCGAGATCGGCAGCCACGCCGCCCGTTTCGATGTTTCCTCGGCGCTGCGCCAAGGCGCGCAAAACCAGGCGGCCTGACCGCGAGGCCCAGCCATGACCGCCTTTTGGAGTTCGCTCTGTGACGAAGAACGCCCTGACCGATATCGAGCCCCCCTTCCTCGGTGTGATTCTTCTTGGCGGGGTTCCGTTGGCTGCAATTGAATGACGAGCTTGAGGGCTCGGTCGGTCCCCGCCGACCGGACGGTGCCGACCTGGAAACTGACTTGTCCCGTCTGCGACCTCTATCACGTCACCGAGAGTGCCACGCCGGGAGGGAATTATCCTCCGTTCTGGACCACACACACAACGAACAACCTCTACGGCGTCCAGATCGGCGCCGCGGGGACAATCCTCCAGCTTGGCCGCTTTTCGTTCGGCGGAGAGCTGAAGCTCGGTCTCTTCGACAACAACGCCGAGCAGACAGACGGGGATCACGCTGCGCAAGCAGATATTCCCCTCGCATTCGGCGACCAACCGCGCCGCATTCGCTGGAGATACCGGCTTGCAGTTGGAATATCAAATTCTCGAGGCCCTGGCGTTGAGGGCTGGTTACCAGGCGCTTTGGTTCGGCGGGGTTGCCTTGGCGCCCGGTCAGGATCCAGGAAACCTCTACGTCTCAGACGACGGTTCGCGCGCTCGGCGTCAA
>CAWESJ010000147.1:5000-13406 GCA_963811015.1 uncultured Alphaproteobacteria bacterium
TCACGCCGACACTTTGTCGGAGGCGGGCGATGTCGCGGGAGCGACCGTCTACACCGTGTCCGATCGCGCCTCCGACGCCGAGGCCGCGCGCGTCGCCGAAAAGGAGAATCAGTCCGACGCCGCCGCCGGGCTGGATGGAACGGAGGAGGCGAGCGGCGTCTCCGATATTTTGTTTGATCTGACGCGCCGGGAAACGCGCGCCTATAGTCACGTTTTCGCGCGCACGCTCGTCAATTATTGGAAAGTCGCGGGGCGGCTCAACAAGAACCCCCAGCGTTCGGCGGGATTCCGGGTCTTGAAGGCCCCCGACGTTCCATCGGTCTTGTTGGAGCTCGGCTATCTTTCAAATCAAAAAGACGATTTGGCGTTGACCTCGCCGGAATGGCGCGATCAAGCGTCGAGCCGCGTCGCCGAGGCGATCGAGGCGTTTTTCTCCGCGCGCGGCGCCATTGAGCCTCTGCCGATCGGGAGCACGGATCCGGAGTTGGATCTCGACGCCGGAGCGCAGGCCGCGGCCACCGCCCGCGCGCCGGAGACGGATCTCGCGCGGCGGGCGCATTAACATAGATGAGCTTGGTGAAGCTCTGAACAGGATTGGCCAGGGCCATCGATCCGAAACCGCAAATTGGGCCAAGCGCGCCGACGAAGCCCAATTGTCAACACAAAAACGCCGCACGGATGCGGCATGACGCTCGCCACATAGAATTTCGGAAGGCCGTCGGCGGGATCGTCCGAACGCGCGGCAGGCGCGGGTCGCGATCGGCGTTTCGGCCAGGCTCTTTGCAGCCTGAGCTTCATTGACGCATTGGAGACCGGGGCCATATTCGAGTTCGAAGCTCTTCGGTCGAACGAATGGGGCGGGCGCGCTTTCCGACGCCAGCGGCGCGCGCCCTGAATTCCATAGAGGCCTTTTCGCATGCGGCTCATAGCCCGATTTTTCGGATTTATTTTCACCACCGGCGCGATCCTTTTCATCGTCGCGGTTTCCGCCGCCGGACTGGTGGTTTGGAAATTCCAGCAGGACTTGCCCGACTACACGCAGCTCAAGGATTACGAGCCGCGGGTCATGACGCGCGTCCATGCCGGCGACGGATCGCTCCTTGCGGAATATGCGCGCGAGCGGCGGCTCTATCTTCCGAGCGCCGCCATCCCGGCGCTGGTCAAGGAGGCCTTCATCTCCGCCGAGGACAAGAATTTCTATTCTCACAGCGGCGTCGATCCGGAAGGCGTCATTCGCGCGCTTCTCGTGATGGGCCAGGGCGGACGGCGCGTGCAAGGCGCCTCGACCATCACCCAGCAGGTCGCGAAGAATTTTCTCCTGACGAATGAACGGTCCTTCGAGCGCAAGATCAGGGAGGCCTTGCTCGCCTTCCGCATCGAGGGCGCCTATTCCAAGGACAAGATCCTCGAGCTTTACCTGAACGAAATTTATCTCGGCCTCGGCAATTACGGCGTCGCCGCCGCCGCGCTGAATTATTATGGCAAATCGGTGCATGAGCTTTCGGTCGCCGCAGGCGGCCTATCTCGCCGCCCTGCCGAAGGCGCCGAACAATTATCACCCGTTCCTGAAGCGCGAGCGCGCGATCGAGCGGCGCAACTGGGTGATCGACCGCATGGTCGAAAACGGCTATGTGGCGCGGAAGGACGGCGAAAAGGCCAAGGCCGAGCCGCTCGGGGTCAATCCGCGCGTTCTTTCGCCCAATTCGCTGGCCGCCGGATTTTTCGCCGAGGAGGTCCGCCGCGAACTCGGCGAGCGCTATGGCGAAAAGAAGCTCTATGAAGGCGGCCTTTCGGTTCGCACGACGCTTGATCCGAAAATGCAGCTGATGGCGCGGCGCGCCCTGGTCGACGGCCTCGTGCGCTATGACGAGGCGCATGGCTTTCGCGGTCCGATGCGCCATATCGACATCAGCCAGGATTGGGGCCTTCCGCTCGCCGACGTCCCGATGCTCGGCGACGTCGCGCCCTGGCGGCTCGCCGTCGTGATCGACGGGACCGACTCCAGCGCCCGCATCGGCTTGCAGCCGCGGCGCGAGAAATCCGGCGAAATCGAGCGCGAGCGCGAATCCGGCGTGCTCACCAATGTCGGCCTGCATTGGAGCCGGGGCTCGGATTCGCGCACCGCGCTCGGTCCCGGCGACGTGATCTATGTCGAGCCGCTCGAAGGCAAGCCCGGCCAGTTCAGGCTGCGGCAGATCCCCGAGGTCAGCGGCGCGATCGTGGCGATGGACCCCTATACCGGCCGCGTGTTCGCCATGGTCGGCGGCTTCTCCTTCGACCAGTCGGAATTCAACCGCGCGACCCAGGCGCAGCGCCAGCCGGGCTCATCCTTCAAGCCCTTCGTCTACGCCACGGCGCTCGATAATGGCTATACGCCGTCTTCGATCATTCTGGACGCCCCGATCGAAATCGATCAAGGCCCCGGCCTCGGCGTGTGGCGGCCGGAAAATTTCGAAGGCAAGTCGGGCGGGCCGCATACTTTGCGCTATGGCGTCGAGCATTCGATCAATCAGATGACCGTGCGCCTCGCCCGCGACGTCGGCATGCCGCTCATCGCCGAATACGCCAAGCGCTTCGGGATCTATGACGACTTGCCGCCCTTCCTCGCCATGTCGCTTGGCTCCGGCGAGACCACGCTGCTGCGGATGACCACCGCCTATTCCATGCTGGCCAATGGCGGCAAGCGGATCAAATCGACCCTGATCGACCGCATCCAGGACCGCTGGGGCCATACGATCTATCGTCATGACGAGCGCGTTTGCGAGGGCTGCGACGCGCCCAAATGGGACAATCAGCCGGAGCCGCGGCTGATCGACAAGCGCGAGCAGGTGCTCGATCCGCTCACCGCCTATCAGATCACCTCGATCATGGAAGGCGTGATTCAGCGCGGCACCGGACAGTCGATCAGGGACGTCGGCAAGCATCTCGCCGGCAAGACCGGCACGACCAATGAGGCCAAGGACCTCTGGTTCGTCGGCTTCTCGCCCGATCTCGCGGTCGGCGTCTTCATGGGCTATGACCAGCCGCGTTCGCTCGGCGATTCCGCCCAGGCCGCGCATTACACCGCGCCAATCTTCCGCGATTTCATGAAAATGGCGCTGAAGGACAAGCCCGACGTGCCGTTCCGCGTGCCGCCGGGAATCAAGCTGATCTCGGTCGACGTCAAATCCGGCATGCGCTCCAATGGCGCGGGCTCGATCCTCGAAGCCTTCAAGCCGGGCACGGCGCCGCCGGATAGTTTCTCGTCGGGCAATTCGTCGCCTCGCGCGCAAGCAGTCAATCCCGACGCGGATCGGCTGGTCGGGACGGGCACGGGGGGGTTGTATTAGGCACCCGCTAGGCCTTCTTGCCGATTGAGAATGTTGGCGCTGAAGAATTCGAAGAAGCGATAGGCGGCGCGCTCGCCGGAGGCGGCGACGAGGGCGGGGGCGCGGTCGGTGAAAGGGACGAACCGGTTCATGGACTTATCGTTTAGGAGGGCCAGCCAGTAAATTGGCAACGACGTTTCGAAATATAGTGGGGTCTATTCGTCAGCTTCAAAATCAGATTAACAGCCGATGTGCTGAACTGACCGCGAGAGCCGACAATGACATCTCCATAATCCGGGGCCGCCAATTTAAGGTTGCTGCACATATCGATGACCTGCTTGTCACTGAAAGACACATGGACGTTGTGAGCAAAAAGATTTCTGATTTTGCGAAGGTAGTTAGCTTCCCTGCATTCAGGCTCCGAAATCAGCGCCAAGGCGGCGGCGGCGGCAATACGCGTCGAGAATGTACCAAGAGGAGCGTTGAACCCATCCACAAGAGACTTGCTGGTTTCGCCTTCGAGAAAAAACGCCAAAAGAATACGTCTCAACAACTCATCAATGAAGCTGGTCGCGATGAGCGCCATCCCGCGATCGGTTTCTTTGTTCAGCTCCGGTAGGAAGGCGGCAAATTCCTTGAGGTGCGGATGAGACTCTTCGAAAGGGACCCGTCGCCTGTCTTTGGTCGGATCATCGGCCATGTTCGGAGATTTCCATAACTATATGACAAAAGATATTATCATACACACTGCCGCGCCATGAGCGCCTACGTCAGCTCAGAACCTATGATAACGCGCACAGTTGCGACCAATCCGACAAGCTGCTGACGCACTATGCGCCACAGCGTCTCTGGGTCGATGTCCCTGTATTCGTGACGCAGAAAATTTCCGAGGGATTCAATTTTGCCCCAGGCGATCTCGGGGTGAGCGGACTTCATTTCGGATGGCAACGCCTTGACCGCTTCGGAAATGATCAAAAGCCCATGCTCGATCGAACGTCTGATCATCCAAGTGTCGCGGAACGTCTCGAACGATATGTTTCTCGTGGCGGCGTCGATCTCCGCCGCCTCTTCAAGGATGTGGCGCAGACGGCTGATCGGGCTTTTGCTTGGAGCCATCAGAAAATCCGGATGGCCTCGCTCTCGATCGCCGGACGGTAGAATTTAACCAGACCCTTGCGTGTGCCGTAATCGACGCGGAGGCCGCAGGCCCGTTCGAGCGCCTCATGCGCGCCAATGAAATGGTCGAGGTCGTAGAAATCGTCGGAGGCCGGATCGACGAATACGTCGACATCTGAATTGCCTTGCGCCTCGTCGCGAGCGTGGGAGCCGAAGAGATAGAGCGCTCCAACGCCATGGGCGCGAAGCTCCGGCTCGGCGGATTTAAGTTTGGAGATGATTTCGGCGCGTTTCATGCCTTTCAACCTATCGCAAATCCGCTGGTCTAGCCAAGGCAGCCGACCGCCCATTTACATCGCCCTCGCCGCCCCCTATGTTTCGGCCGGCGCGGCGCTTCCGCCGCCTTTCCCCCGGTCTGAGAGCCATAAAAACCCATGCGCGCCGAAGCTGAAACGCTGGTCCAATCGATCAAGCAATCCATGGGATTGCTGAGGAGGCATCTTTGACGTCGAATCCTCAATCCGACGTCTCGCCGAGCTGAACAATAAAGCCGAAGATCCAAACCTCTGGAACGACGCCGAGGCGGCGCAAAAAATCATGCGCGAGCGCACCGAGCTTGAGGATCGCCTCGGCTCCATCGATCGCTTCGATCGCGAGCTTGACGACGCCGTCACGCTGATCGAGCTGGCAGAGGCCGAGCAGGACGCCGCCAGCGAAAAGGAGGGCGTCGATCAGCTCAAGGCGCTGAAGTTCGAAGCCGAGCGGCGCCAGATCGAGGCGCTTCTCTCCGGCGAGGTCGACGGCAATGATTCCTATATCGAGGTTCATTCCGGCGCCGGCGGCACCGAAAGCTGCGATTGGGCGCGCATGCTGTTTCGCATGTATGCGCGCTGGGCCGAGCGGCACAAGTTCAAGGTCGAGATCATCGAGGAGACGGCGGGCGACGAGGCCGGGCTCAAATCGGGCACATTGCTCGTCAAGGGCCATAACGCCTATGGCTGGGCCAAGACCGAATCCGGGGTGCATCGCCTGGTTCGAATTTCGCCCTTCGATTCCAACGCCCGCAGGCACACGAGCTTCGCCTCGGTCTGGGTCTATCCGGTCATCGACGACAGGATCGAGATCGATGTGAAGGAATCCGATTGCCGCATCGACACTTATCGCTCGTCGGGCGCCGGCGGGCAGCATATCAACACGACCGATTCGGCGGTGCGCATCACCCATATTCCCTCGGGCATCGTCGTCGCCTGCCAGGGCGAGCGCTCGCAGCACAAGAACAAGGCGACCGCCTGGAACATGCTGCGCGCGCGGCTCTATGAGCAGGAGATCGAAAGGCGCGAGGCCGAGGCGAGCAAGACCGAGGCGAGCAAGACCGAGATCGGCTGGGGCCATCAGATCCGATCCTACGTGTTGCAGCCCTATCAGCTTGTCAAGGATCTGCGCACCGGGGCCACGTCCGGAACGCCCGACGAAGTTCTTGACGGCGAGCTTGATCCGTTCATGGAGGCTGCGCTCGCGCAAAAGCTTTCGGGCGGCGCGCCCTTGGAGGTCGAGGACGTCGATTAAAGCTATTTTCGAATTCGCATATTTTCTCGATAGGGCTCGCTTATGCGCCGCGCGAAGGAAAGAATATTCAATGCGCCGGCGCCGATCGTCGGCATTATCGCGCTGCTTGTCCTGATCGAGGCTCTCTGCCAGTCGATCTCTTCGCCGGCTTTCCTCGAGATTCTCCAGACTTTCGCCTTTGTGCCGGGCCGGTTCACTTACGCCTTCGATCCGGACCGCGTGTCCGCCGCCTATAATGCGCTCGCCCAGCGAGACGAGCAGCAAGCTGAGCTCGCGCGTTTTTTTCTTGGCGACGGCCGGCCGTTGTGGTGGACGCCGCTCACCTACGCATTTTTCCATGGCGGCTGGCTGCATGTGGGCATGAACAGCCTCTGGTTCGTGGCGTTTGGCTCGGCCGTGGCGCGGCGGTTTGGAACGCTCCGCTTCCTGATCTTTTGCGCCGCCACGGCCATCGCCGGCGCGGCTATGCATTACGTCACCCATATCAGCGATCTGCAGCCTGTCGTCGGAGCCTCCGCCGTGGTCTCCGGCGCCATGGCCGCCGCCGCGCGTTTCGTGTTTCAGCCGGGCGCGCCGCTCGGCGAGACCCTCGGTTTCGCCGACCGGGCGGAGCAAGACCAGGCCTATCGGCTCCCCGCGCTGCCTTTGCTAAAGATTTTCTCGAATCGAGGCGCGATAAGCTTTCTTGGCTTTTGGTTTCTCGCCAATTTTCTCTTTGGCGTCATGCCGGGCTCCTTCGGGATCACGGACGCGACCATCGCCTGGGAGGCCCATATCGGCGGCTTTCTGGTCGGGCTTCTGGCGTTTCGCTGGTTCGACGCGCCTTCGCCTCGCGCCATGGCGCGATAAGGCGCGGGCCTCCTCATCCGAGAAGCCGTCGGCCGCGCCGCGGCCTCTCCGCCTTTCGCCGGAAGACCCCGATGATCTCGACATGGGCCGAGTGGCGAAACTGATCGATCGGCTCAATCTTGGTGATTTCATAGCCGCCCGCGCAGAGGATCGCGGCGTCGCGGGCGAAGGTCTGGGCGTTGCAGGACACGGCGACCACGAGCGGCGCGCGCGAGGCCGCAAGCGCGCGCGCTTGCAGCTCGGCGCCCGCGCGCGGAGGATCGAACACAATGGCGTCGAATTGCGCCGCCTCCTGCGCCGAGAGCGGATGCCGGAAGAGATCGCGCGGCGCGACGCGGACCGGCCGCAAGCCTGGCGACAGCGCCGCTTTCTCCAAGGCGCCGAGCGCGGCGTCTTCGAGATCGAAGGCTTGGACCTGGGCGAATTCCGCCATTCGCAGGGAGAAAGTCCCGACGCCGGCGAAAAGATCGGCGATATGGCTCGATCCCGCGACCGCCGCGCAAACGCGCGATGCGAGCAGCTCCTCGCCCGCCGCCGTCGCCTGAAGAAAAGCGCCCGGCGGCGGCGCGACCATGGCCTTGCCCATCGCGAGCAGGGGTGGGCGTTGAAGCGCGACGATCCGGCCATGGTTGGAAAGCCTGGCGAGATCTAGCGCAAGCGCTGCAGCGACGAGCCGCCGGGTTTCTCTCTCGCTCAGCGGGCCGTGTCCCTTGATGTCGAGGTCGAGGCCCGAGGCCGTCGCCGTTACGAGAATGTCGAGCGGCTTGCTTGAGTTGGCGAGCGCCTCGGCGATGGCGCGCGCCGCGCGCGCCGCCGCGTTCATCGAAGGGGCGAGCACGGGACAGGAGTCGATTTCGACAATTTTATGCGCACGCGATTGCATGAAGCCGACGGCGGCGCGCCCGCTTGGCTCATAGCGCGCGTGGAACGTCGCGCGGCGGCGTCCTTCGCCATGCGCGTCGGCGAGCGGGGCAAGTTCGTTGCTAAGTCCCGCCTGCCTCAGCGCGCCGGCGAGATTGTCCAGCTTCCACTGCGCATAGCGCGTGGTTTCGAGCGTTTGGACGGCGCAGCCGCCGCAAACCGAAAACAGACGGCAGAATGGTTCAATGCGGTGCGGGCTTGGCGTCAAGACCTCGATCAGGCGGCCGCGTGAACCGTCGACTTCGGCGATGATCGTCTCATCGGCCAAGGCGTAGGGTATGAAAATCAAGCCGTCCGGCCCGCGCGCGACGCCTTCGCCGCGCTGGCCGAGCCGATCGATATGGAGCCGCGCGTTGAAGCTGATCACGGGCGTTGCGCGCCGATGAGATATTCCTGATTGCCGTCGCCGCCCGCGATCGGGGAGGGCGTCACGCCAATGACCCGCCAGCCGAGCGAGGCGATCAGCATTTCAATCTCGCAGCAGACTTTGCGCCGGACGCCCTCGTCCTTCACGACGCCCTTGACGACATGGCCGGGGCCGGCCTCGAACTGCGGCTTGATCAGGGCCGCGAGCCTTGCCTTTTCGGCGGCGAGCGGCAAGACGGCAGGCAGGACCAGAGCGAGCGATATGAAGCTCACGTCGCAT
>CAWESJ010000148.1:0-8857 GCA_963811015.1 uncultured Alphaproteobacteria bacterium
AAGGATGACCAGCCGCCGCGAATAGTTGACGATAGCGCCGATTGTCGGCCGCTCAACGACATTTGATTGTCTATAGAGACAGTAGAGGCTATAAGGGCTGCGTTTTGGGTTTGGGGAGACTCGCAAGTGCCTGCCGAACTGATCGAAGACAATTATCAACCTTCCGAAAAAGAACCTTTCATGAACGATCGCCAGCGCGATTATTTTCGTCAAAAATTGCTGGCGTGGAAAGAGGATATTCTCCGGGAGGCCAAGGAAACCCTCATCGTCCTGCAAAGGAAAATGAGAATCATCCCGATCTTGCCGACCGCGCCTCTTCCGAAACGGACCGCGCCATCGAATTGCGCGCCCGCGACCGCCAGCGCAAGCTGATCGCGAAAATCGATGCGGCGCTGGCCAGCGCTCGAAGACGGCACCTATGGCTATTGCGAAGAAACCGGCGAACCGATCGCGCTTGAAGCGTCTCGACGCCCGGCCGATCGCGACATTGTCGGTCGAGGCGCAGGAGCGCCACGAGAGACGCGAGCGGGTCTATCGCGACAATTGATGGATGAATGACGCGGCCTTTCGCCGCAAGGCGATCGGGACTCATGGAGGCCGCCTTGGGGCGGCGCCCGATGGCATCGACTCATCCAATCGGAACGCGCTCTAGCTGGCGGGGCCGCGCCCGAGAAGCTTGGCCATTTCTTCCTCGATCGAATCCAGATGGTCCTGGGAGGGCGCGTCCACGGGCGCCTCCGCGGGCTCGGGAGCCGGAGCCGTTGAGGGCGCCGCTTGCTCTATCGGCGCTGACGGCTCCTGCGCTGCGATGGCGGCGCCGTTGGCGGCCGGCGCGGCTGCTATTGGTTCTGGCGTTGTCGCGGGCGGCGGGCCGGACGCCGGCGTCTCGGCGACGCCCTGCGGATTTGGCTTGACGCCGGGCTCCTGCCCCGGACGCGGCGGAGGCGAGCGAAGAAAGGGAGTTGCCAGAGGCGCGCGCGGAAATCCGCTCGGCAAATTTCCCCCTGCGTCGCCTCGGTCCCTTTGCGCCGCCTCGTCGAGCCGTCCGAGCGAGGGCTCGCGCTGCGGAAGGGTTCGCTGCGGCGGCGTGAAAGGCGGCGGGCTCCGCCGCGGCGGCAAGGGAAAAACCGGCGATCGCGGCGTCGGCGGGACAATCGCCGGCGCGACCGGCGCATCGAAGCCGGCGAACGCGCCCGGTTCGGCCTCCGCAACGCCCCGGGATGGCGGCTGAGGCTTGCGTTGGGGCGCGGCCGAAGGCGGGGCGGCCCGCAAGGCGGCGTCGACCTCGGGCGGCCAAGCCACGCCCGCCGGAGCCTGGGCCGGCTCATGCGGCTCTCTAAGCTCCTTGTCGCGGAGCCTGCCCTCGCGGGCTTCGGCTCGAATGATCTCGGTTTCGATGACGAGGTCGTTCGGACCGCCGATCATGATGAGATGTTCGACATTGTCGCGTCGAACGATCACCAGCTGGCGCTGTCCGTCGAGGTTGAAGGCGTCGACGACGCCGAGGCGGGGCAGCCTGCCCTTGCCGGCCGCAGGCAGGCGCAGCTTGCGGCCAAGGGCGAGGCGCACAACGAAAAGCAGAAGAATCGCGGCGATCAAGACAGCGATCGCCGCGACGGCGAAGGTCAAGCTCCCGTTCCCGGACAATTTTTCAATCAACGCCTGCATCGGGGCGGCTACCTCGAAAAGCACGATCTTTGAGGGCGAGCCCTATCATGCCCCGATCATCGCCGCGGATGCAAGACGACTTGGCCGCGACAATGCGCGAATTGACGGCGCCGGCGCAACCCGGCGCGCGCCTAGCTAAAAATGCGGCGTCGAGACATTGCCCGGACCCTCGGGATGATAGGGACTGGCGCCGAGCCCCATGCGCCCGCGCGTTCCAGACCAGTCATAGCGCGCCCTGTCCTGCTCCGCCGCCGACCGGCCCTCATAGGTCCCGTCGGCATAGGGCGGATTGGGATAGGGAGGATAAGGATAAGCCTGCGCCGGGGCCGGCGGCGGCGCGCCGTGGCTATAATAGGTTTGCGCAAACCCCCCGCTCGAAGCCGCGAACGAGGCCGCCGCAAGACAGATCGCAGCTGTACGTCGCATGATCATATTCCTCATCATTCCTTGGGTTCCTAACCATTCCTCGGGCCAAGGGCTTTGTTCGCCGCCCGACGCGACGCCCGCCGCGAGCAGGTCCCTTAGCGTATCGCCTGAGCCCGTGAAGCTTGAACGCGCGAGGACGCGTTTGGTTGGCGAAAAATTCGCCGCCGACGTGGGCGGAGGCCGAATTTGGTTAGTGATTTCAGCCGGCGAGCCGAATCCGCCAAGAAAAAGCGCCGGGACCGGGCGAAGTTATCACAAATAAAAAATGTAAAAGTGCTTTTGGACCATCCACAAGCCGTTTTGAGGATTCTTCACGAAATGTTGCGTAGACTGCCGTCGCGCAGCATCCTGCCGCGTTCCCGAGCGGCCCATGATGAGCGATGCACGATGAGCCACGCAAGATGACCGACCAGCCGATCTCGACCCCGCTCGATCAGACCGAGCGAGGAGGCAATCCCGGCTTGATCATGCTCGCGGCCTTGGCTCTGGCCGCCGCGGCGGCCGTCTTTTCCCTCTTGCCGAAAGACCAGGCCGCGCGTTTCGTGATCGGCCTTGTCGTCGTTCTCGCGATCGTCGGCGCATTGGCCCTTTTCGCCGTCGCCACCGGATTGCTGCGACTGTCCAGCCAATGGTCGAAACACGACTCCGCCAAATTAATCTGCGACGGCGATCCCGAAGGCCTGATCTGCACCGACGCCTCGGGCGCGATCATCTATGTCAACGACGCCTATATGACTTCTCTCGCGCGCGCGCCATCCGGCCGAATTGCGGAGCGTCGAGCGGCTGTTTTCCGGCGCGCCGGAGGTTTCCGAGGCCATCTATCGCCTTGCCCAGGCGGCCCGCGACGACAAGCGCCGCAGCGAGGAATTGCGCCTCTCTCCCGCGCTCGGCGGCGGGCCTGTCGGCTGGTACAGAGTCGCGGCGCGGCCGCTGATCGTCGCGCACGCCAGGCGCGCGACCCTTTGGAGCGTCGCCGACGTGACCCGCGAGCGGGAGCGGCAGGAAAACGTGTTTCAAGAGCTGCGGCATGCGATCGATTTTCTCGATTATGCGCCGGCCGGCTTTTTTTCCTGCGATCGGCGCGGCGCCGTGTCCTACATGAACGCGACCCTCGCCGGCTGGCTCGATTACGATCTGGCGGAAACCGGCTCGGGAGGCCTTGCGCTCGCGGATTTCGTGGCCGGCGACGGCGCCTCGCTTCTCGCCTCGATCGCCGGGGCGCCGGCGAGATCCGCACCGAACAGTTCGACATCGACTTGAAGCGCCGCAACGGCCAAAGCCTGCCCGCGCGCCTTATCCATCGCGTCGCCTTCGCCCATGACGGCGCGGCCCTGCCCTCGCGCACCCTGGTGCTCAACCGCGCCCAAGGCGAGGAGCCGGCGGAGGATTTGCGGGCGGCCGAGGTCCGTTTCGCCCGGGTCTTCAATTCGACGCCAATGGCGATCGCGATCCTCGACGCGGGCGGACGAATCGCGCGCTCGAACGCCGCTTTCGCGAGGCTCATGCCGGAGGCGCTGAAGCCAGCTGGCGGCGCGATCTTCGCCGGGATTCTCGAACGCGACCGCGGCCCGCTCGAAGCCGCGCTCGCCGCGGCGCGCCAGTCGAAAAGCGACATACCGCCGCTCGACATAGGCCTCCTCGGCGAGGGCGAACGATCGGCCAGGCTCTTCGTCTCGCCCTCGGATGAGGGCGAAGGCGCCGGCGCGACGATTTACGCCCTGGACACGACCGAACAACGCACCCTGCAGAATAATTTCGCGCAATCGCAGAAAATGCAGGCGATCGGACAGCTCGCGGGAGGCGTCGCGCATGATTTCAACAATGTCCTGACCGCGATCATCGGCTTTTCGGACCTGCTCCTCGCCAATCATCGGCCGACCGATCCGAGCTTTCGCGACATCATGCAGATCAAGCAGAACGCCAATCGCGCCGCCGGCCTCGTGCGCCAGCTCCTCGCCTTCTCGCGCCGCCAGACGCTCAGGCCCCAGGTCCTGCAGCTTGGCGACGTCTTGTCCGACCTGCAAATGCTGATGCGCCGGCTGGTCGGCGAGAAGATCGACCTCGACTTGCGCCATGGCCGCGATCTCTGGCTGGTCAAGGCCGATCTCAATCAGTTCGAGCAGGTCATCGTCAATTTGATCGTCAACGCCCGCGACGCCATGCCGGAGGGCGGGAAGATCCTTTTGCGGACCCGCAATGTCGGCCTCGGCGATTGCGGCGCGTTCGACGAAAAATCCCTCCCGCCGGCCGAATATGTCGCGATCGAGGTCGAGGATTTCGGCTGCGGCATCCCGCCTGACGTGAGAGACAAGATCTTCGAGCCCTTTTTCACGACCAAGGAAGTCGGCAAGGGAACCGGCCTTGGGCTCTCCATGGTCTATGGCATCGTGAAGCAGACCGGCGGCTATGTGTTTTGCGCGAGCGCGCTCGGCGAAGGCGCGACCTTCACGATCCTTTTGCCGCGCTATCTCGCCCAGGAGGCCGACGCGCCGCCAGCCAATGAGCCGGCCAAGGCGCCCGCCGCCGATCTCACCGGCCGCGGCACCATCCTCCTCGTCGAGGACGAGGAGGCGGTGCGCGCGTTCGGCGCCCGCGCGCTCGCCTCGCGCGGCTATACCGTGCTGCAGGCGGCCTCGGGGCTCGAAGCCCTGGACGTCGCCGAAGCGAACCAAGGCCGCATCGATCTCGTGGTCTCCGACGTGGTCATGCCGGAAATGGACGGCCCGACCATGTTCGGCGAATTGCGCAAGCGCGGCGTGACGGCGAAAGTGATTTTCGTGTCCGGCTATGCGGAGGAGGCCTTCGCCAAGAACCTGCCCGAGGGCGAGGATTTCGGCTTTCTGCCGAAGCCTTTCACGCTCAAGCAGCTGATCGAGGCGGTCAAGGGAACGAGCGCGCCAGCCAATTGAACGGTGAATACGCCGGGCCGCTCTTCCTCATCCCGCTTTAGCGGCCTCAGAACTGCTGCGGAGGCGGCGGCGCTTCGTATAAAGCCGGCGCGAGAGTCACGACGTTTCCGTCAATCAGAACCGCCGTGAGAACCGAGTCGACCGCGGTCCCGCTGAAGGCGCGGCACTCAACGCCAATCACATTGTTGTTCTTGATCGACCCGAGTTGCGTCCCAACGATCTTGGACGCCGCTTGAAGCGCGACGGCCTGCTGGTTGCCGGCGGCCGCCGCGCCTATCTTGAATTCGGTCTGGTCGATCACGACAAGATTGCTGGTGGGCGGCACGCTCCCGTCGGCGGCGAAGCCGCCGATGAGCGCCCAGAGCTTGCAATTTCCGCTTTGGGCGGCGGCGGCGGCGTTGACGATGGAGGTTTTGGCGTTGATGACATAAACTCCATCGGGAACCGGCAGCTTCAAAATGCTCTGGGCCAAATTGACCGGGCCCGACCCATGTGGGAGCGCCTGCCCGCCGGGGCGATAATTGGATGTGACATAGGCGTTTTGCGCCCGCGCGGCCCCCGGGACGAAAAGCGCCAGCGCCAAGCCGGCGATGACGAAACCGGCAACGACAGATCCGAGTTTTTTGTTCTTCACGCTTCCCCTCCCCGGATGAAACCGCGACGCGCGGCGCTATGAGCCGTTAGAGCATGTTCCGAAAAAGTTGATCGACTTTTTCGACATTAAGACATCGGATATATCCGATGTCTCATGAGAACATGCTCCAACTTATTGATCTGGAGCGAGTTCTTGCCGATTGGATGGTTCCATCCAATCGGAACGCGCTCTAGCGCCAGGGCTGTCGGCCCCAAAAGTTTTCGGCGCCAAGAGCTTTCGGCGCAATATCGCGATGGAAGCTTTCCCCCTCGCGTCAGCCGGCGCGGCGTTCAACGCCCAACGCGCGAACATCAGCGATTTGGCCGCCGCTGGACGCCCTCGCCCCTCGATCGGTTTTACGTCCGATTAGCGGAAATCGCGTTGGCCAAACGCTTCCATTCGGCCATTCGTTCCGCGCCGCTGGCGTTTCACGGCGGTCGATCGGCCCAACGCAAAATGCGGGAGAATTCGGGACGCGGCTTCCGCCAACGGCGTCGCCCGAATGCGCATGCGCGGAGGCCCGCACAGCGACGGTAGCGCTTGAAAATGGCGCACGTTTGAGACTAGGGCATGTTCCGAAAAAGTTGATCGACTTTTTCGACATTAAGACATCGGATATATCCGATGTCTCATGAGAACATGCTCCAACTTATTGATCTGGAGCGAGTTTTTATCGATTGGATGAGTCCATCCAATCGGACGCGCTCTGGGGCGAATTGCCGGCCGGGCTTGCTCCAGCGAAAAAGCGGCGGCGCGCCGCTTCACAAGCCGCCGGCGCGATGTCCTATTCGATGCCGGCTTCGTGGTTGCGCGCGTTCCAGGCCTTGCGGAAACGCTCGGTGATCTCGATGCGATCGGTCAGCGGATCTTTCGCCGCCGCAAGCGCGCCGCGAACGACGGAGGCTTCCTCGGCGGTCAGAACGACCGGTCCGGCCATGAAGGCGGCGTTCGGAAGCGCGAACAGGATCGCCTCCTTGTTTGGATGGTTTTTGACCTCGACGAGCCTGTCGCCGACGGGCTTTCCATCCACGCAGACATTGGACCCGATCACCTCGATCTTGCGGCCATCGTCGGTGTTTCTGATGAATATGGTTTGCATGCTAGCAGCTCGCCTTCAGTTGACCGTCGCGCGCGTCATCGGCTATGCGCGACCAGATTTCCATAAATCGCGGCCAAGCGCCGACCCCATTGATTTTCCTTAAGAGCATGTTCCGAAAAACTTGACCAACTTTTTCGATCAAAACATGCTCCAACTTAATCGATCTTGAGCGCGTTCTTATCGATTGGATGAGTTCATCCAATCGGAACGCGCTCTAGCCGACGCCGGCCGCCAGAGCGGCGATCACAGTCCCGCCGACCGTCTCCATGGCGCCGAGCTCCGCGATCTTCTCGAGGCAGCGTTGGGACTTCGCGCTTTCGTCCCGGCGTAGATGGATGAAGGCCAGCGCCTTGAGGGTATAAAGGCCGAAATGGCCGGGCCCATTGACGTCGGCGGAAATTTGGCCGGGCTTCCACGTGGTCCAATCCGGATCGAGACCCGCCTGGCGCGCGGCCTCGGCGAGCCCCGCCTGCGCGATCGCCAGCGCCTCGTCGAGATTGCCCTGATAGGTGTGGATTTTATAGAGGCACAGATAGGTCGGCAAAGCGTCCGGCCGCAAGGCGAGGGCCTCGCGAAAGGCGAGATCCGCCCCAGCTGGATCGTGTCGGTAAAGCGACACGCCGCGCTGCAGGATCTCATTTACCTCCGGCAGCACTTCGCCGAAATCTATGAGATCATCCCTGATCACGCGCAGCTTTATCGGTTGGTTCGCGTCTGGCATTGGGCTCGAGTTTGGCATGGGGTCGCGTCAGGCTTGGCGTCGCGTGATCTCGCTTCGGGCCAGCGTTTCACCATAAAAAGCAAATTCCATGCCTATAATGCGCCAGTCTAGCGCCGCTGAGTCAGCGCCTGAGCATGCACGGCCGCCATCCCCAAAACGATCATGGCGAAAGCCTGATGCAGGAGGCCCGCCGCGAGCGGAACTACAAGCACGAGGGTCGCGATCCCGATTGCGACCTGCGCCGCGACCAGGCCGACGAGCGCGTTGGCGCGCCGCAGCGCCCTGCCCGCCCCCGCGCGCCGCCAGGTATAAAGGGCCTGGAGGAGCGCCATGGCCAGAAGCGCATAGGCGACCATCCTGTGCTGGAGCTGAACCAGCAGCATATTGTCGAGAAAATTCCGCCAGACCGGCTGCAGCAGCGTCAGTTTCTCAAGCGGCGGGAGGAAAGACCCGTCGATCAGCGGCCACGTGTTGAAGGCCCGCCCCGCGCGCAGGCCGGCGACGAGCGCGCCAAGGCCGATCTGCAGCAAGACCAGCGCCATGAAGGCGTTCGCAAGCCGGCGCAGGCCAGACGAAACATGCTCGGGAATTTCAGGCCTGAGGTGATGGCTGGCACAACCAAACACGAGCAGAGCGCGGTATGGGAGATTCTGAAAACTGCGTTTGCTGAAGCACGGCTTGGGATGGATGGCGGGAGAGCCTGTAAGGATGCCTTGCAACAGGTACGGCATCAGAGTTCATGCAGGAATAACACCACGAGTTCAAACCTACTACGAGTAGCAGAAGAGAAGGCACGATTTGAGGCGGGTGAACGTCAAGAACTTGAAGCAAGTTGTTCCGATCAAAATCGGTTGTCCGCTAATTTGAAAAAAGCGAACGCTATGACGCGGCTCTACTGAGTCAACCGCTTCAGCACTTCGCAACTCACATTCAGAATGGTCAATTCGAGGCGGACTACGGAGTCACGTTCCCGATGACGGAACAACCGGACAGCACACGCGGACGTGACCAGTATCAAGAGTTCGTCTTGAATCTGCCGAAGACGGGCTTTGTCCTGTCAGACGCCGGGGCGCAACGGCTAATATCCTTCTGCGTTGCACAGGCGATGACCCAGAATGCGGATTTGGGGAACCCTGAGACTTATCGAATTGCTTTCGACAGACTCTATCAACTCGGCTGTTTCGACGAGGTCAAAGGCGAGATTGGTTACGATGAATCGACCCGTGTCGAGGAACCCGTCGTGGAGCATCCTGTCGCTGCGCCGACGATTGAAGGTCTGAATCTTTCCACGAAGGCGGGGGAGTAGATCGCACGCGAACTCGTGTCCGCCGCTGTCTTCGGTCCTGACGGTGATGCCAAGATTGTCTTCGGGGAGTGGCTCGATTCTCTTGCCTCAGTAG
>CAWESJ010000149.1:0-16721 GCA_963811015.1 uncultured Alphaproteobacteria bacterium
TATAATTATCCATCACCACCAATGCCTTATGCTAATGCAATGGCAGCACCACCAATGTCTTTTTTGCCATCTACTTCCAACTCCATGACCTATCCCATGTCCATGTCTATGCCCATGCCCATGCCAATGCCAATGCCAATGTCAATGCCAATGCAGATGCCCATGTCCTCTATGTCCATGCCAATGCCAATGCAGATGCCCATGTCCTCTATGTCCATGCCAATGCCAATGCAGATGCAAATGCCTTTTACTAATTATAGCCCTCATTATGCTTATAATAATAATAACCCTAATAATAATAATAATAATAATAATAATAACTATAGCTATAATCCAAATGGGTTTCAATTTTCATCAGATTCTCCTTTTGGTCCATCTCCGAGTGTCAATCAACTGGAAGATCCAAATAATAATGGTCAAGCTCTGCAAAATCGCACACCTCCACAACCTTTGCAAGTGGCTAGTCCCTTTACTAACTATTATAATAGTAATAGTAATAGTAATAGTAGTAATAGTAATAGTAATAGTAATAGTAGTAGTAATAGTAATAGTAATAATAATAGTAATAATAATTTTACTTTCAATGGAATGTAATAATTTGATAGGTAAGTTGACGTTTCTTTCTAAGGTTTTTTTCTGTATCATGTTCTTATTGGAGAGGGATAGTTTTTTTCTAGTTTGGAGTGGCATGTGGTCGGCCTTGTTTTTTTGTTTTGAGAACAGCAATCAGGTTAAATTACATGGATTTTCTGCCTACTTTGCCACAGAGCAGGACATTGATTAATTTGTACATGTGCAAGCCGCGCTCAAGACGGCGACCAAGGGGCGGACCACTTTCGTCATCGCGCATCGGTTGGCGACCGTCCGCGCCGCCGACCGAATTATCGTCTTCGATCACGGCGAGATCGTCGAATTGGGAAATTCGACGAACTTGTCGCCAAGAGCGGTCGTTTCGCCGCCTTGGCCCGGGCGCAATTCATGGCGCCGGAGGCGGCGCCCGCGCGGCCAACTTGACTGTTTTTGCGGCATCGCTATTGCATGTGAAAAGCCGGTTACGATGGGATGGACCAAGCCCGACGAACCGATCGCCTTAAGGTAGCACCGAGATTAAGAGCGAGGACCCTATGTCAGACCAAAGTGCCTCGAACGAGGCTCCGATCGCCCCGGCCGAGGCCGCCCCGCCCGCTTCCGCCGCACCTTCCACAGCGCCAGACGCCGCCCCGCCAAGGGGCGGGTGCGCCGGGGCGCATGCCGCATGGACCGAAGGCCGAAGCGGGACATTTGTCATGCGCGCGATGCCGGTCCCAGAGATTGTCGCGCCGCCGCCAGTGGCGGCTGAGCCTTCCCCGCCGAGCGGCGAGCTTTACGGCGTGTGCAACAAGAAAGAGATCCGCGACCGCATGGGCAAGAGCTTTCCCTTGATGCGCCGCTGGAGCGACGGGAAGCTGCGGCCTTGGGATATTTTCATCGCCCGGTTCGGCAAGGAATATCACGCTTATGTCAACGAATGCCCGCATCAACACGTCCGTCTCGATTGGGAGAAGAACAATTTCTTCGAGCCGAACTATCTGAAAGTGCTGATGTGCGGCAAGCATGGCGCTCAATTCGACCCTGAAACCGGGGTTTGCATCTCAGGACCTTGCGAGGGCGCGCGGCTCGAAAAGATCACCTGCTTCGTCGACGCCGAGGACGATGTCGTGCTGGCTGGAATCAATATCGACCTCGAGGCCCAAATCGGGCCGGCGGCGGGCGACCCGAGCGTGGACGAAGTGCTTGAGAATAATGGATTCAAGCTGCAATCGACGAAACGCGAGTTCCTATAGGCGGCGTTCTTGATCCGTGGGCGGCCGCGAGATAGGCGGCCGCCATTTGTTTGCGCGCCGCGCCCGGCCCTAGCGCGAAGCTTCAATGCGCCAAGGGCGCGGGGTGGGCGCCGATGGGCAGGATCCGCAGCAATGTGATCCGGTTCTTCGTCTTGCGGAGCACTTCGAAGCGGAATTTGTGGAAGGTGAAGACCTGCCCCGATTCCGGGATGGCCCTGGCCTCGTGAATGACCAGGCCCGCCACTGTCGTCGCCTCGTCGTCCGGCAGGCTCCAGGCCATGACGCGGTTGAGGTCGCGGATCGGCACCGAGCCCTCGACGATCACCGAGCCGTCGGCCTGGGACCTTACGCCGTGGACGACGAGATCATGCTCGTCGGAAATATCGCCAACGATCTCCTCGAGAATATCCTCTAGGGTGACGAGGCCCATCACCACGCCATATTCATCGACCACAAGGGCGACATGGGTCTTGCGCTTCAGGAACGCCTGCAGCTGATCCTGGACCGGTGTCGTGTCGGGCACGAACCAAGGCTTCAGGGCGATGCGCTCGACCTCGAAATGGACGAGATCGCCGGCCGAGGCGTCGAGCGCGCGCAAAAGATCCTTCGAATGGAGCACGCCGATTATATTGTCGGGCTCGCCGCGCCAGATCGGCAGCCGCGAATAGGGGGCGGCGACGACCTCGCGGATCAATTCGCGCGGCGGCAGATCGGCGTTGAGCGTGACCATCTTGGTCCGATGCACCATCACGTCGGACACCTCCAGCTCGCGCAGGTCGAGCAGGCCGCCGAACATGTCGCGGTCGGAGCGGGCGACGCCGCCCTCGCGATGGAGTAGATCCACCGTGCTTTTCAATTCCTCGTGCCCTGAGAGCAAAGGATGCCGGCGGCTGGTGTCGACGCCGAAAATCCTCAGGACGCCCCGCACAAGCGCTTCGACGCCGACAAGGACCGGCCCGAAGATGGCGACGAAAATCGAGACGGCCCGCGCCAGCAGAAGCGAAACCCGGTCGGGATAGTTGATCGCCACGGTCTTCGGCATCACCTCGGCGAAGACCAGGAGCAGGACCGTCATGATGCCGGTCGCGTAGATCGCGCCGCCGACGCCGAAGAGCGCCTCGAGAACGCTGGTGGCGAAAGCCGAAGAGCCGATGTTGACCAGCGTGTTGCCGAGCAGCGTCGCGCCGATGAGGCGGTCGCGGCGCGCGAGCAGCCGATTGACGAGGCCCGCGCGGCGGTCGCCGCCCCGCTCCAAAGCATGCATGCGGGCGCGCGAGGCGGCGGTGAGCGCCGTCTCCGACGCCGCGAAAAAAGCCGCGAGGCCGACGCAGAAAACGATGATCGCGCCGTCAAGCCAAAGATTGACCGGAAAAGCCTCGGCGCCCGTGCCCGGCATGGTTCTAAAGTCCCGCGGTGAGTTCGTCTTGAAGGAAGCCGTGGATCGCGCCGGCGTCCACTTTTTTCGCCACGAAACAGGCGCCGATCCCGCGCGCGAGGATAAAGGTCAGCGACCCGCGCTCGACTTTCTTGTCCTGCTGCATCGCCGCGACGATCTCGTCGGCATGCGCGGCGAGGCCGGCAATGTCGCCTATTCGCGTGGGCAGGCCGACCTCCCTGAGATGGGTCTCGACGCGGGCCTGATCTTTCAATGCGCAGAGACCCGTCCGCGCCGAGAAACGGAAAGCCAAAGCCATGCCAATGGCCACGGCTTCGCCATGCACGAGCCGCCCGCCGTCATAATGTGCGAGGCGTTCAAGGGCGTGGCCAAATGTATGGCCGAGGTTGAGAAGGGCCCGTTCGCCTTGCTCGATTTCGTCGCGGCCGACGATCGCGGCCTTGGCGGCGCAGCTTGTCGCGATCGCCTGGACGCGCGCCTCTCCACCGGCGAAGACCGCGCGCCAATTGGCTTCGAGCCAGCCGAAGAATTCGGCGTCGCCGATAAGCCCATATTTGACCATTTCCGCATAGCCGGCGCGAAATTCGCGCGGCGGCAGGGTCTCCAGCACGCGGGCGTCGGCGAGGACGAGCGAAGGTTGATGGAAGGCGCCGATCAAATTCTTGCCGTGCTTGGAATTGAGGCCGGTCTTGCCGCCCACGGAGGAATCGACCTGGGCCAGAAGCGTCGTCGGGATCTGGACGAAGCGCATTCCGCGCCGGAGCGTCGCCGCGGCGAAACCCGCGAGATCGCCGACGACGCCGCCGCCAAAGGCGAGGATCATATCTCCACGCTCGAGCTTCGCCGCGATCAGGGCTTCGCAAACCTCGGCGAAGACGCCGAAGGATTTCGCGCCCTCGCCCGCCGCCACGACCACCGGGAAATGACGAATTCCCGCCGCTTCGAGCGATTTTTGCAGCGCGGCAAGGTGAAGCGCCGCCACATTCGCGTCAGTGACGATCGCACAGGCGGCGCCTGGAGCAAGGCGCGCGATGCGCTCCCCCGCGGCCTCGATCAATTTATCGCCGATCAGGATTTCATAGGCGCGGGCTCCGAGCTTCACCTCGACCCGTGCGCGGGCCAAGGCCTCGCCCTGGTCCGGCGCTCCAGCTTGGCGCGTTCCGGCTTGGCTCTCTTCGACTCGGCTCGCGATCGCGGGGCTTGGATGCTCCATGCGCCTTGGCCTCTCCAGCGTGGGCGTCTCTGGCGAAAACCGCAGGAAGAACTCGATGCCGGAGATCATCTCCTCGACCGTGGCCTCGTGCGGCCCTTCGCGCGACATGACGGTAATGTCGGCGCGGGCGTAGACCGGATAGCGCTGTTCGAGCAGCGTTCGCAGCGTTTGCTCAGGATCGTCGCCTTGCAGGAGCGGCCGATGCGAGCGCTTGCGGACGCGCCGCCAAAGCACGTCCGGATCGGCCTTGAGCCAAACCGAGACGCCGTTCTTGGCGATCCGCGTCCGCGTCTCCTCATTCAGGAATGCGCCGCCGCCGGTCGCGATCACGCGCGGGCCGGCGTCGAGCAGCCGCGCCATGACCCGGCGTTCGCCGTCGCGGAAATAGGGTTCTCCGTGACGCGCGAAAATATCCGCGATCGACATTCCCGCCGCCGCCTCGATCTCGGCGTCGGCGTCGACGAAACCGAGCCCTAGCCGGTGCGCGAGGCGCCGGCCGGTCGAGGTCTTGCCCGATCCCATCAGGCCCACGAGGACGATTGAACGGGTCCCCAGAGCCGAGGTCAGCGACGCGATCCGTCGATTGGACGCCGGCTCCGCCTCGCCAATCGGCGCGGATTCGATGCTATTGTTCATTTTTGAATCATAGCATGGCTGCGCGCGCGATTTAAGTGGCGCCCGGCGCCTCGCGAAACCGCCATTTCCAGAATCCCCAGGCAATGGGCGGAGAAATCGTCGAAAATGCACATGATCGTGGGGCGGCTCGCGCGCCGAACGCCAAAGAAGCCTATGGGAGGCCTATTTGAACAATTCGCTCTTGCCATGCGCATAAGCGTCGAGGAAGCGTCGCGCCCGGGCCTTGTCGGCCTTTGGAGCGCCCGACAAAACAAGCTCCAGCGCCCGCGTCTCGAGCGTGTTGAAGTCGATGATCCTGGACCAGCGGCGCACTTCGACAGTGTCGCGCCCCGTCTCGCTCGGCGCGAGAGGCAATTCCAGCACTGAGGCGAGAGAGCTTAAGTCTCGCATGCTCCGCTTGACGAAGATATAGGCTTCCTGCTCCTGCCCGCAGGCGAACCAGAACCAGAGAATGGACGCCGCCGAGGCTTGCGTCCAGATCTGGTTGGAGCGCGCCATTTGGGCCGCGCGATCGAGAAGTTCGCGCCTCACCGCCTCGGCGCCGGGGCCAAAATAGGAGTCCGCAGAGAGTTTTATGGCGCCGTCCGCCGTCCAATCGCCCGCACGCCTGCAAACCAAAGCGCAGGGAAGCGAGATGTCCAAAAGAGTTGGGACGACGGCGCCGAGGAGCGCGCCGCGCTCGGAAGGCGTCAAAGGGTCGAGCCCCTTGAGGAGGAGCGCGCAAAGGCGCTCTTCATGCGAAGCCTCATTATGGGAAGATTCGCCGAGGCTTGTCCCGGCCTCCCCGCCCGGACGCAGATAATTGGGGCTTGCGTCGCAAATCGCCCGCAGCCAATTGGCCGTCAAGGGCTTTTGGCCGTTGAACGCGGCTTCCAAGGCTTCGATGATTTGCCGGCGAAGCTCGCGCTGGTCGCCGGGCGGCACGCCGCCGAGCTTTTCCTCGAAACGCGCGAACGCCTGAGAAGGGATTTCGGAGCCAAGCGCCGCGTCAATGTCCGGCCGCGGCAAGAATGAAGACATGGGGCTCGACCCGAATGAGGCTGTTCCGGCGCCGCGAGACACGCAGGCAGCGGCCGTGCAATCGGCGTGCCCCTGCGTCACGGCGCGGCTGCAGAGTTATGTCCAGGTCCAAACGATTCAGGTCACGAGCTTTTTCGAAGGGGCTGCAATTCCGGCGTCGAATATGATTTTTCCTCGATGATTTCGGAATTGAAAAGCAGGTTGATCTCCTTTTTCAAGCTGGCGCGCAGATCGTTCGACTTGTAAACCTGTCTCGCGAGCGAGACGAAATCGGCGCCGAATTCGGCGCGCGCCTCAAGTTGGCGCAAGGCGTCTTCGATATTCCACAAAAAGACATTGGCGGCCTTGAGTTGCGCCTCCAGCCTTTCGAGCTCGGCGCCGGCGAAGCCGGCCTTGAGCTTGCGCAGGAGCTCGAGCTCATGTCTTATGTTGGCGAGCTTCGCGGCGTCGGCGACGCGCGTTTCCTTGATCTCCAGGATCGTGATCTTGTCGACGAGCTCGCCGATCGCGCCCGGCATGGCGATCAAGGTCTGGCCGCGCGGCGCCTGCTCCATTGGCGAGCCGGGCGCGAGGCGGGAGCGGACGCTCTCGGCGATGCGGTCGAAGACGGGCTTCCATTGGTCTCTTTCGACCTGACGGAACAGCCGCATGGTCGGATACCAGGGGCAATCCTCCCGCTCCAGGAGCCAGCGCCAATCCGGCACATGTTTCAAGGCGGCGAAAACCGGCCGACCCAGGGCGCCGGCGAGATGAACGATCGCGGTGTCCGAGGTGACGATGAGATCAAGCGAGGCCATCGCCGCCGCGCAGTCGATGAAGGAATCCGGCCCGGCGTCGAAATCATCGCCCAGGCTCTCGACCTGCAGCCTCCCCTCCGGGGTCTCGATGTCGAGCGGCGCTTGATCCTTCATGAGGCTGATCAGCCGCACCCCTTTGATGGCCGCGAGGGCGGCGAAATTCGCCGGCGGAATCGTCCTTTTCAGATTGATGAAGGCGTTACCGTGCCAGCATATGCCGATGCGGAAGCCTTCGCCGCCGATGCGGCCGCGCCATTTTTCGGCAAGCTCCGGCTCCGCGCGCAAATAGGGCGTCTTCGCCGGGATCGTGTCGCGCGTGGTCTTGAATCCGCGCGGCAGGCTCAATAGGGCGCAGTGAAAGTCGAATTTTTCATCCGGATCGACGGCGTCGATCAGTCGGACCGGCTTCGGCAGGGTGCGGAGCAGGCGGCGCATGTTTCTTCGGCAAAGCAGGGCGACCTGTGCGCCGGCCTCGACGAGTTCGGGAAGATAGCGCGAAAACTGGATGAGATCGCCGAGGCCTTGTTCATCCCAGACAATGATCCGTTTGCCCGCGAGATTTTCGCCGTTCCATTGCGGCGGCCCGGGAATGACGGTTCGCGGCGGCGCGTTGGAGCGGTCCCAGCGGCTTTCGAAATCTTCGAATCCCTCCGCGAGCCTACCCTTCAACAGAAGGGCGCCGGCGCGGTTGTTGCGCGCGTCGGGATAGGCTGGCTTATGCGCCAAGGCCTCATCGAAGCAGACCAGCGCCTCATCGATCCTCCCGACTTCCTTCAGGGCGACGCCAAGGCTCGAGAGCGCCTCGGGATAATTCGGCCTGAGGCGCAAAGCCTCGTCATAGGAGGCGATCGCCTCCTCATGCCGATCGAGCTCTTGCAGCACATTGCCGCGATTGAGCAGCGCGTCGCAGGCGGAGGGCTGGAGCTGCAACGTCAGGTCGAGCGCGGCCAAGGCTTCGTCGAGCCGGCCGAGCCTATGCAGCGCCGCGCCGCGAATCCCGAGCGCCTGCGGGTGCTTGGGATCATGCCGCAGCGCCTCGTCGCAGGATGCGAGCGCCTGCTCCGCGCGCCCGGATTGCAGAAAAATATTGGCGCGATTGGTCAGCGCCGGCAGAAATCCGGGCCTGATCTTCAAGGCGCCGTTATAGGCCGCAAGCGCGTCGCCGAGGCGGCCGAGCTCATGCAGGACATTGCCGCGATTGCATGACGCCTCGCAATAGGAGGGATCGAGCGCCAGCGCGGCGTCATAAGCGGCAAGCGCCTCCTCGCGCCGGCCGAGCCCCTGCAAGGCTATCCCCTGATTGTAAAGCGCCTGCGGATAGTTGCGGCGATAGTGCAGCGAACGGCCATAGCAGGCGAGCGCCTCTTCGAGCCGGCCGAGCTTTTGCAGGACATTGCCGCGATTGAGCTCGGTTTCGGCGTCTGGCGGACCGCATGACGCGGCCTGCTCATAGGCGGCGAGGGCGTCTTCATGGCGCCCGAGCTTTTGCAGGACCGAGCCTTGGTTGAACAGGTTTCCGCCGTCATCGGGACGGATCGCGGCGATCGCCTCGAAACAGGCGAGCGCCTCCTCCAGCCTCCCAAAGCGCTCGAGCAGCGCGCCGCGATTCGTCGCGGCCTCGCAATGGTTCGGGCGCCAGCGCAGCGCGTTCTCATAGGCGGAAAGCGCCTCCCTCATCCGTCCAAGGCTTTGCAGGATGACGCCCATGCTGAAGAGAGCGTCGGCGTCGTTGGGCCGAAGCTTCAAGATCTCTTCCAGCGACTCGAGGGCGTCGAGCGGCTGGCCCAGTCGTTGAAGCACGATCGCGCGGGCGGCGAGGGCCTCGGGACTGATGGGATTCAGGGCGAGCGCGCGATCGAACCAGCTCAGCGCATTGCGTTGATCGTCGGCGTTGAAATAGATCAGGCCGAAGACATAGCAGCCGACATCGCTCACGGCGGCGAGATCGGCGCATGGTTCGAGCTGGGCGACGGCTTCTTGCGGCGCGCCGGCGCTGAGGCATGCGAAGGCTTCGGCGATGGCGATTTGCAAAAGAGCCTTGTTGCGAATTTCCGCATGGCCTCGACCATGATCCAGCTGCTTGGATTTCTGGGCACTCATTCGACTGCGCTCATAAAAACGACTGCGCTCATAAAAATGCCGGCAGGCGGGCAGGAGCCGCCGCCGAAACCCATTTAGTGTGGCCAATCAGCCCCCTCGGGCGGGACAATTGAGCCGCGGAAACGGCGTTGCGCGGCGCCGCGTCGAAACGTCAGGAGAAGCTCAATGCCTCATAGAAGCATTGCGTCGCATGAAAACGGAAAAAGCTTTCGCGGACCTGACGCTCAGCGGCGCGCGCAACCCGGGCCAATGGCTCGCGGGCCATGCGCCGGCCAAGCTTGGCCGCGCGGGGGACGCTTGCATCCATCGCGCCGGCCAGCCATGTTGGCGGCATGGCGATCCCTCTCGATCATCCGCGCGATCCGTCCCGCCTCGGAGGCAATAGCCTGACGAGCCTCAATGAGCGCTCGCGCGAAATTTTTCGCCATATCGTGGATTCCTATCTGGCGAGCGGGGAGGCGGTCGGCTCCCGGCATGTCGCGCGGCTTCTGCCGATGTCGCTGTCGCCAGCCTCCGTCCGCAACGTCATGCAGGATCTCGAAGAGCTCGGCCTGATCTATGCGCCGCATACCAGCGCCGGCCGGCTGCCGACCGAGCTTGGCTTGCGCTTTTTCGTCGACGCCTTGCTCGAGCTCGGCGACATCGGCCAGGGCGAGCGCGAGCAGATCGAGGCTCAGGTCAAGGCGGCCTCGCCGGAGCAGCCGCTCGAAGGCCTGCTCGGCGACGCCATGCTCATGCTCTCGGGGCTCACCCGGGGCGCTGGAGTCGTCGTCACGACCAAGGAAAACGCGCGCCTGAAACATATGGAGTTCGTCAGGATTGAGCCGGAGCGCGCGCTCGCCGTCCTTGTCGCCGAGGACGGCTCGGTCGAAAATCGCATCATTCAAATTCCGACCTGGCTGCCGCCGTCCGCTCTGATCGAGGCGGGAAATTATCTCAACGCCCGGATCAGGGGCCGCACCTTGGGCGAGGTCAGGACCGAGATCGAGGCCGCGCATCGGGCGGCGGAGGCGGAGCTCGGCGAATTGACCACGCGCCTCGTCGACGCCGGGCTCGCGAGCTGGGCCGAATGCGCCGGCCATGGCCCGCAGCTCATCGTGCGGGGCCACGCCAACCTGCTGCAGGACCTGACCGCGATCGAGGATCTCGAGCGAATCCGCCTGCTTTTCGCTGATCTGGAGACCAAGAAGGACGTGATCGACCTTCTGAGCCGGGCCGAAGGCGGGGAGGGCGTGCGCATTTTCATCGGCTCCGAGAACAAGCTGTTTTCGCTCTCGGGATCGTCCATGATCGCCGCGCCCTTCCACGACGAGCAGCAGCGCATCGTCGGCGTGCTCGGCGTCATTGGCCCGACGCGGCTGAATTACGCCCGGATCGTTCCCATGGTGGACTACACCTCGAAAGTCGTCACGCGCCTGCTGCAGCGGCGATAGAGTTGGAGCTAATCCAGCGGCTTGGCGCGCTTGCCGAGCAGTGCGTTGCGGACCTTACGCAGCTCCTTTCGCAGGGCCTTCAAATCCTCGGCCGGGCGGCCCATCGCGCGGGCGATCTGGCCGGGAATGGCCTTCGCCTTCCGCCGCATGGCGGAGCCTTTTTCAACCAGCTTGACGCGCACCTGGCGCTCGTCCTTCGGGTCTCTGGCGCGGCGAAGCAGACCCATCGCCTCGAGCCGCTTCAAAAGCGGCGTCAGCGTGCCGGAATCGAGATGAAGCCTCTCGCCGATCTCCTTGACGGTGAGGTCGTCGGCCTCCCATAGGACAAGCATCACCAGATATTGCGGATAGGTCAGGCCGACGCTCTCGAGCAAGGGCGCATAGGTCTTATTGACCGCGTGCATGGTCGAATAGATGGCGAAGCAGAGCTGCTGATCCAGTCTGGGCGCGGCGTCATCCTCGGCCATTTGCTATGCTCTCATTGATACAATAAAATTTTGCACAATATATTTGACAAATCAGCAGTTGCGCAAGCCTCGGCGCGTGACGCCCAAATTCGGCCCCGAGGTTTCGGGCCGCATCCGTGCGGACAGGCGATGAGCGGCTCAGCGAAGACGCTCACGTCTCGACAAGCTTGAGCGTCAGGCATTTGGCCCCGCCGCCGGCTTTCATGAACTCCGACAAAGGCGTGATCACCGGCGTGAAGCCCGCGCCGCGCAGCCGGGCCTGCAAATTCTCCGAGGCGTTATTCATGACGACATGGCCGTCGAGATCGACGGCGTTGCAGCAGAATTTCAAGGCGTCGGCTTCATTCACCGCGATCCGCTTGGCCTCCGGCGTCAGCGCTTCGATCAGGGCGCGCGATTTCTCGTCGAAGGCGGCCGGAAAATACAATAAATGCCCATTCGCCAGCGGACATAGGCATGTGTCGAGATGATAAAAGCGCGGGTCGACCAGATTCAACGCCGCCGTTTTGCGGCCGAGCAATTTTTCCAGCAGAGCCGGCACGGCGGCGTCGGACCGGAAGCCGTGCCCGACCCATAGCAAGTCCCGCCCGCGATCGAATAAAGCGTCGCCCGCGCCCTCAAAAGGGAGATCCTGCGGCCAGTCCAAAATCTCAAATCCATTTGCGGCGAACCAGGCGCGATTATGCGGCTCCTCTCCCTGTCTTTCGACGCTGCGGAACCGGCTGACGACTACTTTCTTATCCAGGACAATGCCGGCGTTCGCGGTGAAGACCATATCCGGCAGGCCTTGGTGTGGCGGCTCCAAGGCCAGTTTCGCATGTCGCGCTATGATATTTCGCAAGTCATTCCATTGCCGGTGCGCCAAGGCGTCGTCAGTGTTCGCAAACTGACCCTCCATCCATGGATTGATCACATAGACGATTTCGAAATGGTCGGGAGGGCACATGAGGATCGTCTGCGGGATCGCTGTCATAAACTTTCAAATCCATTTGCATGGGGCCATATTTGCCGGGGCGAGGCTTGGCGCTCCGCTTTGCGCCGCTCCGACAGAGGCTGAGATGGTCCCGGTTTCGCCGGGATGGAGCGGGGTCCGACTAGAGCGCGTTCCGATTGGATGGAATCATCCAATCGATAAGAACTCGCTCCAGATCGATTAAGTTGGAGCATGTTCTCATGAGCCATCGGATATATCCGATGTCTAAATATCGAAAAAGTCGGTCAACTTTTTCGGAACATGCTCTAACGCGGCAGGATTGTCTTCCAAGCGCAAAAGATCCGCTCCGGCTTCTCAAGGGCGCGGCGCGGGGGCGCCTGCAGCCTGGCGGCGGGGTCGAGAAAGCCAAAGGGTTCCAGACGCCGAGGGCGAGCAGATGCTAGCGCATCGACCGCCGCGGAGCCAGCGCGGGGCGCCGGCAGGCCGGAGAAGCGGTATTGCCAAATACCCGCAAAAGCGGCAGTGTCCGCTGCGCGAAACTTGGCGTGTGGCGGATCTCGGACAAAGCTCGCGAGGCGGGGCCGCTGGCCGGAGCGTCTCACCGACAACGCCCCTGCTCTACAATAATGACTTTATCTCTACGATAATGATTAAGGCGATAATGACACGGCGGAAGCGCTCTCGTTTTTGTAGGTCAAAATTGCTTGCGGGCCGGGCCGCAAATTGGCGCTATGTTCCCGCCTCTAAGGCAGCGCTCGCCCAGCCGCAAGCGGCGCGAGGCTGAAATGCACAGCGATTTTACGCCCGAGCAGAAACGCTATCTCGAAGGCTTCGTGCTTGGCGTCGATGCGGGGCGCGCCAAAAAGGGGTTGTCGGCGCTGGGAGTAGCGCCGCCCGCCGGGGCCGCGCCGAATGCGGCGCCGACCGGCCCGGACGCGCCGCATCTCCTGGCGCAGGACGCCGCGCTCAAGGCCGGCAAGAAGCTCGCCGACCAGGAGAAATGGAAGCGCGAGGAGCATCCGTTCGACGCCTACGCCAGGCTGAAGGATCAGGCCGCGCGCGACGCGTTTCCGAAGCCGGCGGATAATTTCCGCTGGCGCTATTATGGGCTCTTCTACGTCGCGCCGGCGCAAGACAGCTATATGTGCCGCCTGCGCATTCCCAATGGGATTCTGCCGCATTGGAAGTTTGCCGCGGTCGCCGATCTCGCCGAGCGTTTCGGCGGCGGCTACGCTCATGTCACAACCCGCGCCAATCTGCAGATCCGCGAGATCGCGGCCAAGGACGCCGTCCTCATGCTCGAGGCGCTGCAGGATATAGGGTTGACCTCGCGCGGGGCCGGCGCCGACAATATTCGCAATGTGACCGGCGACGCCACCGCCGGCGTCGGCCGCGAGGAATTGATCGACACGCGGCCCTATGCGCGCGAATGGCATTTTCACATCCTCAACCAGCGCACGCTCTCCGGCTTGCCGCGCAAGTTCAATGTCGCCTTCGACGGCGGCGGCGCGATCCCGACGCTCGAGGACACCAATGACATAGGCTTTCAGGCGGTCGTCGTCGGGGCCGGCGCGGGTCTCGAGCCCGGCGTCTGGTTCCGCCTGGTCCTCGGCGGCGTGACCGGGCACAAGGATCTCGCGCGAGAGACTGGCGTCGTGGTCCGGCCCGATGAGGCGACGGCAGTGGCCGACGCCGTCATCCGCGTGTTCATAAGCGAGGGAGACCGCACCAATCGCGCCAAGGCGCGGTTGAAATATGTGCTCGACGGCTACGCCGCCGATGGCCGCGGCCTCGACGGCTTCTTGGCCCGGGTCGAGGCGCAGCTCGGACGGCTGCTGACGCGCGTGGACGCGGCGCATATGCTGCCTCGCCCGGCGCAGGATCGGCAGGCCCATATCGGCGCGCATCGGCAGAAGCAGGACGGTCTTTTCTATCTCGGGATTGTCCTGCCCGTGGGCCGCTTGAGCTGCGCGCAAATGCGCGCGCTCGCTTCAATTTCGGAAGAATTCGGCGACGGCGACCTGCGCCTCACCGTGTGGCAGAATCTGCTGATCTCCGGCGTCCCCGGGGCGCGCTTGGAAGAGGCGAAGGCGGCGGTCGAAAGGGCGGGGCTCGATTGGCGCGCGAGCGCCATCCGGGCCGGCCTCGTCGCCTGCACCGGCTCGCGCGGCTGCAAATTTTCCGCCGCCGACACAAAGGCGCATGCCGAGCAGATCGCGGAATGGTGCGAGCCGCGCGTCAGCCTCGACCAGCCGGTCAATATTCATCTCACCGGCTGCCATAATTCCTGCGCGCAGCACTATATCGGCGACATCGGGCTTTTGGGCGCGCGGGTCGCCATCAACGAGGAAGACGATACGGTGGACGGCTATCACATCGTCGTCGGTGGCGGCTTCAGCGCCGCTGGCGCGATCGGCCGCGAAATTCTCCGCGACGTGAAGGCGGAAGACGCGCCGCGTGCGGTCGAGCGGCTGCTGCAAGCCTATCTGGCGCAACGGATCGATGCGGCCGAGAGCTTTCAAGCCTTCGCGTCGCGGCATGAGGCGGCGGCGCTGAAAGCCTTCGCCGAGGAGGGCTCGGCATGAACGCGCAAGCCCGCCAATCTCCGCTCGCCCCGGTCCTTCCGGAAAGCGCGCCTTTCACGCCCGAGCAGCGCGCCTGGCTGAACGGCTTTTTCGCCGGCATGGTCTCGGCCGAGCCTGCGCCGAGCGGCGCCGCGACGGCCTTCGCCGCGCCGGTTGGCGGAGAAGCCGCGCCGCGCGACGACGATGAAGCGCCTTGGCATGATCAAACGCTTCCGCTCGACGAACGAATGACCCTCGCCAAGGGCCGTCCCTTGCCCCGGCGCATGATGGCCGCCATGGCGCAACAGGATTGCGGCCAATGCGGCTATAATTGCGCGGATTACGCCGAGGCCATCGCGACGCAAGCCGAGGATCGCCTCAATCTCTGCGCGCCCGGCGGCAAGGAAACCGCCCGTATGTTGAAGCGCCTCGTCGAGGACATGGGCGGCGGCGCGACGGACCCCGACGAAGCAAAGGCGAAAGCGGAGGCCAAGGCGGTCGTCGCGGCGCGCGACGCCAATTCGCGCCCCGGCCGCTCGCGGAAAAACCCGGCGGAGGCGGTGTTTCTGACGCGCCGGAAGCTCAACCGCGAAGGGTCCGAAAAGGCCACCTACCATATCGAGTTCGATATTTCCGACGGCGGCCTCGACTATGAGGTCGGCGACAGTTTCGGGATTTTCCCGCGCAATGACGCGCGCCTCGTCGATCGCGTCCTCAAGACGATCGACGCGCCCGAAGATTTTCCGATCGGCGACAAAACCTTGCGGCGAAGTGCTGACCGAGGATGTCTCCCTGGCGCCGGCGCCCGACATGCTGTTCGATCTCCTCTCCTGCATCACCGGCGGCGCGCGGCGGCAAAAGGCGAAAGCCTTGGCGAAGGGCGAGGACCCGGACGGCGACGCCGCCGCCCTCGACGTGCTCGCGGCCTTGGAGAAATTCCCCGGCCGCCCGCCCGATCCCGAGGCTTTCGTCGAAACCCTGGAGTCGCTGCAGCCCCGTCTCTATTCGATTTCCTCGTCGCATAAGGCCAATCCGGGGCGGGTGTCCCTCACGGTCGACCATGTGCGCTACATGCTGGGCGGCCGCGAACGGCTCGGCGTCGCCTCGACCTATGTCAGCGCGGCGTTGCGGCCGGGCGACAGGGTCAAAGCCTATGTGCAGCGCGCACATGATTTCGCGCTGCCGGCGAATGACGAGGCGCCGATCATCATGATCGGCCCCGGAACCGGGGTCGCGCCCTTCCGCGCATTCCTGCAGGAGCGCCTCGCCGTCAAGGCGAAAGGGCCGGCCTGGCTGTTTTTCGGACATCAGCGGCGCGCCGATTTCTTCTACGAGGAGGAAATGTCCGGCTTCATGGCGGCCGGCGCGCTCGCCAAGCTCTCGCTCGCCTGGTCGCGCGAGGACGCGCAAAAAGTCTATGTGCAGGATCGCATGCGCGAGGAGGCCGCTTTGCTGTGGTCGTGGCTCGGACAAGGCGCCCATATCTATGTCTGCGGCGACGCCAAGCGCATGGCCGCCGACGTCGAGGCCGTTCTTGTCGCGATTTGCGCGGAACATGGCGGATGGGATCAGGCGGGCGCCAAGGCGTTCCTGAAAGCGGTGGACGCCGTGGTGGCCTGGTACAGGTCAAGGGAGAAGGTGCTGGCATGGACGGAGCGGGAGGAGGGGCGAGGCAAAGGCAGCAGCACACAGCAACAGCAACTGAGTGTGTGTGTGTGTGTGTGTGTGTGTGTGTGTGTGTGTGTGTGTGTGTGTGTGTGTGTGTGTGTGTGTGTGTGTGTGTGTGTGTGTGTGTGTGTGTGTGTGTGTGTGTGTGTGTGTGTGTGTGTGTGTGTGTGTGTGTGTGTGTGTGTGTGTGTGGGGGGGGGGGGGGGGGGGGGGGGGGGGGGTATTCTGGATCTGTGAACTGGAACCTGAATTTTATTTCAACGACAAAGGCTGAGGGCGGGGCGGCGGCGGCGGCGGGCGCGCCAGCAGCCTCGCAGCCTGGCCACGCGCACGGCGTCGCCGCCCCCCGCGCACACACACACACACACACACACACAGGCAGCTTCATCGTCATTCCTCGCCAACATGCTGACAGCGGCGGCCACGACAGCCCGGCGGCGGCCATGGGCCGGGCGCGCGCGCAAGCAACAAAAACAACAGAGCCATGGGCCATGGCGCGCGGCGCCAGGGCGAGCTCGGCGCGGGACGGCGCGAGCAGGAGCAGGCGCGGCGCGCGGCGGCGGCGGCGGCCGGGCGGGCAGGCGGGCGGGCGGCAGCAGCGAGAGAGACAGACAGGGCGAGGCAGAGAGAGAGAGAGAGAGAGAGAGAGAGAGAGAGAGAGAGAGAGAGA
>CAWESJ010000150.1:0-14522 GCA_963811015.1 uncultured Alphaproteobacteria bacterium
AAAAAGGCCTTGCAGCCGCCGCATCAAATCGCGGCCCTTGGCGATCGGCACGCGAAAATGCGCGGTGCCCGGCGCGAGATCGAGCTGGTGCAGATAATAGGGCTTGATTCGCGTCTCGACAAAAGCCCGCATCAGCGCCGCGAGCGTGTCGAAATCATCATTGACGCCGGCGAGGAGCACGGTCTGGCTCAGCATGGGAATTCCCGCGTCGATGAGGCGGGCGCAGGCCGCGCGCGCCTTTTCCGATAATTCGCGCGGATGATTGGCGTGCAGGGCGACATAGACGGTCTTGCCGCTCCCGCGCAGGCTGGCGATGAGGCGATCCGTGACCGCGTCCGGATCAACCGCGGGGACCCGCGTGTGGAGGCGGACAATCTTGACATGGTCGATCGCCTTGAGCCGCGCCATGACGTCGTCGAGCCGGCTCGGCGACAGCATAAGGGGGTCGCCTCCGGTCAGGATCGTCTCCCAGATTTCCGAATGGGCGGCGACATAGGCGAAGGCGGCGTCGAGCGCCTGCGGCGAAAGAAAGGCCGGACCGCCGGGGCCGACGATTTCTCGGCGAAAGCAGAATCGGCAATAGACCGGGCAGACATGCAGGAATTTCAGCAAAACGCGGTCGGGATAGCGGTGGACGACGCCTTCGACCGGGCTGAAGGCCGCGTCGCCGATCGGATCGGCCCGTTCGTCCGGCCGCGCGGAGAGCTCGGCCAAGTCCGGCACAAACTGGCGCGCGATGGGGTCGGCGGGATCGGCTTGGTCAATCAGGCCGGCGACCGTCTCGGTGAGGCCAATGGCGTATCTTTGGCTGATTCGCTCCAGTTCGCCGCGTTTTGTCTCTGGCGCAAATCCAGCCGCGATGAGGTCTTCGGCGCTGCGCAGCGGCGGCCTCGCCCTTGTCATGCCCAGCCCGGTGGAATAGCCACGGGCGTCCATATGACCTGCTCGATATGGGAGGCGCCGGTCGCGAGCATGGCCAGACGGTCGAAGCCGAGCGCGACGCCGGACGCCTCCGGCATTTCGGCGAGCGCCGCAAGAAAATCCTCGTCGATCGGATAGGACTCGCCATAAATTCTCTGGCTCTCGGCCATTTCCGCCTCGAAGCGGCGGCGCTGCTCGACCGGATCGGTCAATTCGCCGAACCCATTGGCGAGTTCGACGCCGCAGGCGTAAAGCTCGAAGCGCTCGGCGAAACGCCGGTCGCCTTGCAATTTGGCGAGCGCCGCCTCGCTCGCCGGATAATCCATGAGGATCGCAGCCCGACCATGACCGAGGTTCGGTTCGATCTTTTCGCTGATGATCTTGCTGAAAATATCCGACCAGCTGTCGTCGGCGACGATTCTAATCCCGCGCTTACTGGCCAATTCGGCGAATGCGTCGCGGTCCGGCGTCTCGCCGTCGAAGGCGGCGAGAAGATTGATCCCGGCGTGGCGGTCGAACGCCTCGGCGACGCTCAAAATCTCGGGCTCCGCGAACGGGTCGGCGAAATGGCCGCCATGGCTCAGGTCGCGCGATCCGGCCGCCGCCGCGGCTTGCGCGAGTAGGCCGGCGCAATCCTCAAAGAGCCTTTGATAGGGCTCGCCGGCTCGATACCATTCGAGCAGGGTGAATTCCGGGTGGTGGAGGCGGCCTCTTTCACGATTCCGGAATGCGTGCCCGAGGCTGAAAATCCGCCTTTCGCCCGCGGCAAGCAGCTTTTTCGAGGCGAATTCCGGCGAGGAATGGAGATAAAGGCGCGCCGTGCGCGCCGCCGGATCGATGATCTCGGTCGAAAAGGCGCTGATATGCGCCTCGTTTCCCGGCGAAACCTGGAGAATGGCGGGATCGATCTCGGTGAAGGATTGCGCGGCGAAAAACGATCGCGTCGCCTCGACCATCCTCGCCCGCGCCTGCAGAAAAGGCCGCCGATCGCGGTGATTATCCGGCCGCCACCAGGGCGACGGTTTGGGCGAGGCCTCGATCATTGCGCTATTTCGCTTGAAAAACCACCCGGAAGACGGCTAGCGAAGAGCCGCGCCGCAAGCGCTCGCTTCGCTCGGCGAGGCCCGCGTCGTATTTGCGAGGCTCGCATCGTATTTGCTTCGTCTTAAAGGAAAACCAGTGAAAGTCATCGCCAGTTCGATTCGCAAGGGCAATATCATCGAGCGGGAGGACGGCCAGCTCTATGTCGTGCTGACCGCCGAAAGCTTCCATCCCGGCAAGGGCACGCCGACGACGCAAATCGACATGCGGCGCCTCTCGGACGGGGTGAAGACGACGGACCGCTACAAGACCACCGAGCAGGTCGAGCGCGCCTATGTCGAGGATTCGAATTTCAGCTATCTCTACCTGGACGCCGACGGCTATACTTTCATGAACGCGGAGACCTATGACCAGATCATCGTACCGCCAGAGGTGATCGGCGACCAGGCGCAATGGCTGCAGGAAGGCATGACCTGCGTCCTGTCGATCTTCAATGGAATCGCCGTCGGAATCCAACTTCCGCCGCGCGTCACGCTTGAAATCGTCGAGACCGAACCGGCGATGAAAGGGCAGACCGCCTCGTCTTCATATAAGCCGGCGAAACTGTCGAACGGCGCGCGGGTCATGGTGCCGCCGCATATTGCGGCAGGCGTGCGGGTCGTCGTCCAGACCGAAGACGGGTCCTATGTCGAGCGTGCGAAGGATTAAGCCGCCCTGCCGCTTCAAGGCGGCTTTCAGCGCGCATTGCGAGGGAAGGGGGGCGGCGGCCCTGGGACGGAGAGGGCGAGCCTCACTGGCGTCCGTCGAATTTCGCCTCGATTTGCTGCAGAAGAAGGCGAATGGCGGCGGGCTCAGTGTTGGCGGAAGGCAAAACGAAGGTCTTCCGCAGCTTTGCGCCAAGCTGCGCCTCAAAAGATTTTTCCTTGAAGCGTCCGAGCTGAAACGTTTCGAACTTGCTCTCACCGAGCAAATCGCCGCATGCGCCGGGGCCTTTGAGCATTTTGTTCATCAAAGCAATTCTTCTTTGCCGCGCATCGCTCGAATAATGCTGGTTGATCTTGACCAAACTAGGGTTGCGACATGGCGCGGATCGCCTGGCTCGCCGCATATGTGTCAGACCGCCTTCTGACCTTTGAACTTGGCAAACGTTATTTTGTTCCGTGCTTAATATTGTCGCAGGAGCTTGCCCGAGCCAGGAGCATTCTAGGCAGGCGGATCGGTCCCCCCGAGGGACGCCTGCGGGCCATGAGCTTTCTTTCAGCTTCCGGCGCGGCTCAGAACGTCGATTTGCCTTGCGTGGCGGCCCAATAAATTCGTAAGCGGGAGTTCGGGGCGAATCCTGCAGCAATGCAAGTGAGTTCAAGGCGTTTCCGCCCGCGCGTCAACACGGGAGACGGACCCGCGCCCCAGGCGTGAAGGTTATCCACGACGGAATTCCAGTAAAGCTAGTGCTAAGCCTGGGGCCTCTCCGTCGGATCGCTCAATCGATTCGGCGGCTGCTTTTTGGCGTTTCCGCCACTAATCTCGCCGTCGCGTTCCCTCGATCAAAAGGAATTATGCGCCCGTGTCAGACTTAACCGCGCTCGGCGCGGCATCCACGATCGCGATCATTGGCGCCGGGCAGGCCGGCGGCGAGGTCGCAACTCTGCTCCGGCAAAACCGGTTCGAGGGCCGCATCGTTCTTTTTGGCGACGAGCCGCATCTTCCCTATCAGCGGCCGCCTTTGTCCAAAGCCTATCTCGCGGGCGAGATCGGCGCCGACGCTTTGATCTATAAAGCCGCGATCGCCTATGAGAAGGCCAATGTCGAACTGCGGCTCGGCCTGCGCGTGGACGAGATCGACCGAAAGGCCAAGGAGCTCCGGCTCGCTGGCGGAGAGCGCCTCGCCTATGACAGGCTGGTGATCGCCACTGGCGGCCGCGCCCGTCCGCTCGTGGTCCCCGGCGCGGATCTTGGCAATATCTTCTATCTTCGCAATATCGCCGACGTGGAGGCGCTGCGCCCGGAGCTCACGGCGGGCCGCCGGCTTGTGATCGTCGGCGGCGGCTATGTCGGGCTCGAGGTCGCCGCGGTCGCCGTCAAGCGCGGGCTTGCGGTGAGCGTGCTCGAAGGCATGCCGCGCGTGCTCGCGCGGGTCACGGCGCCGGAGCTTTCGGCATTTTATGAGCGGCGCCACCGCGAGGCCGGCGTCGCGATCCGCACAGGGGTCGCGGTCAGCGGATTCGCGCCGGGGCCGGAGGGCGCGCGGGTCGGCGCCGTGCAATGCGCCGACGGCCAGAGCCTGGACGCCGATCTCGTCCTTGTCGGCATTGGGCTCGCGCCGAACACGGAGCTTGCGGAGCTCGCCGGGCTAGCCGTCGAAGGCGGGATCGTCGTCGATGAACAGTCGCTGACCAGCGATCCCGATATTTACGCGATCGGCGATTGCGCGCTCCATGCGAACCATGGGTTCCTGCAGCGAAAAATCCGCATCGAATCGGTCCCAAACGCGCTCGAGCAGGCGCGCGCCGTCGCCGCCGCGATCATGGGCAAGCCTTGCGCGCCGGCGGCCGCGCCCTGGTTCTGGTCCGATCAATATGACCTGCAATTGCAAATGGTCGGCCTGTCGGACGGCTATGAGAAGGTCGTCATCCGGGGCGCGCCGGAAAATGCGTCCTTCGTCGCCTTTTACCTGAAAGCGGGGAAAATCATCGCGGCCGATGCGGTGAACCGGCCGGGCGAATTCATGGCGGCAAAGCGGCTCGTCGGAGAGCGAATGTCTATTCCGCCAGAAAGCCTCGCCGACGAAAATATTTCGTTGAAGACGCTGATGGCCGGCGGCGCCGGATGACGCCAGCGCCAAGCATCGAAGCCGGCCCGCTCACACCCGCCCGGACACGCGCGAGGGCCGCGTCATGGTCTCGAGCTTGAGAAACTCGGTCAGCTGCGTCTCGGTCAAGAGCTTCTCCTCAAGGATCAGCTCGGCCACGTTGCGGCCTTCGTCCAGGGCGCGGCGGGCGATGCGCGAGCAGGTTTCATAGCCGAGCACGGGCACAAGCGCGGTGACCAGGCCGATGCTGTCCTCGACAAGGCTCAGGCAACGCTCGCGATCCGCCTCGATCCCGTTGATGCAACGCCGCGTCAGCGTATCGATCGCGGCGGTCAGGGTGCGCACCGAAGTCAGGATGCAATAGCCGATCGTCGGCTCAAAGGCGTTGAGCTGAAGCTGGCCGCCTTCGGCGCACATGGTCACCGTCAGGTCATGGCCGATGACGAGATAGGCGACCTGGCTCACGACCTCCGGAATCACCGGATTGACCTTGCCCGGCATGATCGAAGACCCCGCCTGCGTTGCCGGAAGGCGGATTTCGCCAAGCCCCGCGCGGGGGCCGGACGATAGAAGACGCAGATCGTTGCAGATCTTGGACAGCTTGACTGAAATTCGCTTGAGCGCGCCGGAGAACAGCACGAAAGCGCCCATGTCCGACGTCGCCTCGATGAGGTTCGGGGCGAGAACGAGAGGCTGGCCCGACAGGCGCGAGAGCTCGACGACGGCGAGCGACGCGTAGCGCGGATCGGAATTAATGCCGGTGCCGATCGCCGTCGCGCCGAGATTGACTTCGCGGAACAAAGCCGCGGCCTCCTGCAGCCTGTCGATGTCTTCCTTGATGGTGGCGTGATAGGCGTCGAATTCCTGGCCGAGCGTCATCGGCACGGCGTCCTGCAATTGCGTACGGCCGATCTTGAGCACGTCGGCGAACTCGACCGCCTTCGCCTTGAAGGCGAAGGCGAGCTCCTGCAGCGCCAGCACCAGCGGCGCGGAGGCGAAGATCACGGCGAGGCACAGAGCCGTCGGATAGGCGTCGTTCGTCGATTGCGCCATGTTGACGTCATCGATCGGGTTTAGCGCCGCATAGTCGCCGCGCCGCCGGCCCATGAGCTCCAAACCGACATTCGCGACGACCTCATTCGCGTTCATATTGGTCGAGGTGCCGGCGCCGCCCTGCACGGCGTCCACGACGAATTGATTGAGGAACCGCTTGTCCTTGACGATGAGTTCGCAGGCGCGCTCGATGGCGTCCGCCTTCTCGGCCGGCAATTGGCCGAGGCGCCGATTGGCGCGGGCTGCCGCCTGCTTGACCAGGACCAGGGAGCGCACCAGCTCCGGGAAATGCCCGATCGGGATCCCCGTGATCGGAAAATTCTCCACCGCGCGAAATGTGTGGACGCCCCAATAGGCGTCGGCGGGGATTTCCGCCTCGCCAAGCAAATCGCGCTCAATTCTTGTCGCGGCCCGCGGCCGTTCGATCGCCCGCCCAGCGACGAGCGAAAGATTCACCGGGGCTTCCTCGGAAGGCGGCGCAAGCCGCTCTATCGTGTTGTCGGACATGGCGAAATCCATTCAGGCGTCAGCGAATTGAAGCTTCGCGCCCGCGAGATCAGATCGCGCCGGGCTTGCCGGCCGCTTAGCTGGCGGCGGATGGAGCGGCGCATATAAACCTCAGGGGACACAAGGATTGCTTATATTCCGTTAACCCAAGGGAGGGGCGGCCGCGGAGCGGCGAAGACGCCGTGGTCGAAACGCGCGCCCCTTGCGGCCGGGCTCTCGGGATGCAAAACACCCTGCGCCTCGGGAAACACTGGAGCGCCTTCCATGCCAAGCCGCAAAAGATACATAATTGCAGTCGCCTGCGCCGCCCTGCTTTCGGCGACGGCGCTTGCACAAGACATGATGCGCAATGTCGATCTCGCAAGCCCCATGTTCACCAAAACCGATATGACGCGGGCGGAGGTCGAAGCCGCGGCGAAATCGGGCGGCGGAGTTCCGGCCGATTTTTCCGGCCGGAGCCTCAACGGACTCGATCTTTCCGGGCTTGATCTCAAAGGCGCCAATTTCCGCGCGGCGCGGTTGAACAGGGCTAAGCTCGCGGGCGCCAATCTGGACGGCGCGTCGCTCGACCAGGTTTGGGCCTTGGAGGCGGATTTCACTGGCGCGAGCTTGAAAAAAGCCAGCCTTTTCGCAAGCCAACTGCAAGGCGCGAGATTCGACGGCGCCGATCTCTCGGGCGCGCGCATCGCCGCAGACCTCTCCCGCGCCAGTCTGCGAAAGGCCAAGTTCAAGGGAGCCGATCTCGCCGCCGACATGAAGAATCAGTCGATGGGCCTCATGCGCGCCGTTATGAAGTCGGCGGACCTGCGCGGAGCCGATTTCGAGAACGCCAATCTGGCCCGCGCGGATCTGCAATTCGCGAATTTGTCGGGCGCGAATTTCACCGGCGCCTCGCTCGCCGGCGCCGAGGCCGGCGGGGCCGATTTTCGCGGCGCGATCCTCGAGCGCGCGAATGTCGAGGATCTCGATCTTGCTTCCGCGCGCATCGACGCGGCGCGCGAAAAAGATTTCGCCGGAGCGAGCAATCTGGCGCGGGCGTTTCGCGAGTGATCCGGGCGCCGCGCGGCATGGCTGCCCCGCACACATGACTTGACCGTGGTTTTCGCGCCGCGGCCCGCGGAAATCGGCTTGGAGGACAGCGGACTGGGCGCAATGGCGGTTGCAAGCTCGGGCGCGGCGGCCGACAATAGAATAAGTGAACTCTCTGGCTTCTCCGAAAGTCCGAGGCGATGTGCGCTGTTTCCCTTGTCGTCAGGTCGCCGTTGCGGCTTCTCGTCGTCGCGACCCTCGCCGCCGTGAGCCTTCCGCTGGCCGCCCCGGCGGCCGCGCAATCCGTCTGCGGCGTGAGTCCCGACGGCGGCGAACCTCAAAGCGGCCAAGGCGCGACGGCGAGCGGGGTCAACAGCCTGGCCTGCGGCCCTTTCGCCTCGGCGACCGGAGCGCAGAGCACGGCGACCGGAGTAAACAGCGCGGCCTCTGGAGTCGCCAGCACGGCGACAGGTTTCGGCAGCATGGCGAGCGGCGCCTTCAGCGCGGCGACCGGCAACGCCAGCATGGCGCTCGGCGATGAAAGCGCGGCGTTTGGCGCGGATAGCGCGGCCTCCGGCGTCGGCGGCGCGGCGAGCGGCTTCGGCAGCATGGCCAGCGGCGCCTTCAGCACGGCGGCTGGCAGCCACGCAATGGCGTCCGGCGTCGAAAGCACGGCGACGGGGGCGAATAGCGCGGCAAGCGGCGCTTTTGGCGTGGCGAGCGGTTACAACAGCATGGCGAACGGCGACGAGAGCGTGGCGATCGGCGTCAACAGCACAGCAAGCGGCGTCGGCGGCGCGGCGATCGGCGTCAACAGCGTCGCGAGCGGCGCCTTCAGCACGGCGGCGGGCAGCCACAGCGTCGCAAGCGGCGTAGAAAGCACGGCGACCGGCGCGAGTAGCGCGGCGAGCGGCGCCTTCGGTACGGCGAGCGGCTACAACAGCCTTGCGAGCGGCGACGAAAGCGTGGCGATCGGCGTGAACAGCACAGCAAGCGGCGTCGGCGGCGCGGCGATCGGCGTCAACAGCGTCGCGAGCGGCGCCTTCAGCACAGCCAGCGGCGGCCACAGCCTCGCAAGCGGCGTCGAAGCCACGGCGAGCGGCGTAAATAGCGCAGCGACCGGCGACTACAGCACGGCGAGCGGAAACGCCAGCGCCGCGACGGGCGTGAACGGCGCGGCCTTTGGCGCGAACAGCAGCGCAGGCGGGACGATCGCCAACGGCTTCGCCAATGCGGGCGCGACCGCGCTCGGCGCATTCGCGCAGGCCGGCGCGGGCGCCGACGGCCAGACCAACGCAACCGCGGTTGGCTACAACGCGCAAGCCAATGCCGCCGACGCCACTGCGGTGGGCCAAGGCGCGTCCGCCAATTACGCCAATTCGACAGCGATCGGCTCCGGCGCCGCCGCGGGCCGCGCCAACCAGGTCGCGATCGGCGCGGCGTCCAACACCTATACGCTCGCTGGCCTCACTTCGGCGGCGAGCCTCGCGGCGCAGACCGGCGTGACAAATTTCGTGACGACCGACGCGAATGGCAATCTCGCGGCGTCCAATTTCAGCCCGGCGAGCATAGCCGCGCTCGACGGGCGCGTCGCCAATTTGGAAAGCAGCGTCGCGCAGCTCCAAAGCAATGTGAAACGCGCCTATGCCGGAGCCGCGATCGCCCTTGCGGCTGGCGGCGTCTTTCTGCCGGAAGGCAAGACCTATGCGCTTTCGGCCAATTACGGGATATTCGGCGGACAAAGCGCTTTCGCCGCCTCGGCGGTCGTCCGGGTCGCCGATTTCGCCTATCTCAATGGCGCGGTCGGCGCCGGCTTCGACCATGGCGGCGTCGGCGGCCGCGCTGGGGTCACCTTTGCCTGGTAGCTTGCAACCCGCCCGCAAGGCCGTGGCGGCCTTCGTCCTCGCCGCTGCGTATTTCGCTCTTTCGGCGTTGGCGACGGCGCAGCAAAAGTCGGGCGCGGCGAAGCCGCCGCAACCGGCTTCCGCCGGGTCGCAGCCGGCTCAGCCGCGTCCAGCTCAGATCGACCGCAACGGCGTCCTCATTCTTGTCCGGTCGGCGCTGGCGGCGCTTGATCAGGCCAACAAGACGGGAAATTACACCGTGCTGCGCGATCTCGGCGCGCCGAGCTTTCAAGCGGCGAACACGGCGGCGCGGCTCGGCGAAATCTTCGCCAGCCAACGGGCGCAAAATCTCGATCTTTCCGGCGTCCTCGCGCTCGATCCGCAATTGACGCTTCTGCCCCAGATCGAGGCCAGTGGCATGATGCGCATGGCCGGATTTTTTCCATCCGCGCCGACGCAGATCAATTTTGAATTGGCTTTCGCTCCGGTCGAGGGGCGCTGGAGGCTTTTCGGCCTGTCGGTCAATCTTGGATCGGCCGCGCCGGTTCCCGGGCCGCAAGGAAGCGCCCAGGACCGGAAGCCCGCGGCGGCGCAAGCGGGGAGTTCGCCCTGAAAGAAATAGCTGGGCGTCGCGGCGTCGGCTGCGCGTCGGCTCCTTGCGCTTGCGCTCCGCCGCATTATAGTGCGCGCAATTCGCGACGCGCCGCATCGCCGGGTCCCGCTTTTGCCGGGACCGGCTGGACGAGCCGAAAGGCGGACTGAAAAAGTCCGCCCGAGCGAACGTCCGGAGGGGTGGCCGAGTGGTTGAAGGCGCACGCCTGGAAAGTGTGTATGCGGGAAACCGTATCGCGGGTTCGAATCCCGCTCCCTCCGCCAGCAGCCATCTTTGATCGATAGCTTTCCTTGAGCGATGGGTCCTGACGGCTGGTCCCTGTCCCGGCGCGTTGCGCGTCAGCCGTGAAATGCGCGCTCGCCGATAAGCGGCTCGCTTTGCGTGGGGCCGCGTTCGGCGGCTCACCGCTTTAAATCGGGCTCATTCATGCGCTGAGTTGGCGCGCGCTTGCAGAAGAAAGCTCGGGCGCGCGCCCGCGACCTAGCTTTTCTTGGTTTGCAGCTCTTGCTTCGAAAAATTGGTGAGATCTCCTTCCTTCACCGCCTGCCGGCGCCATGATTTCGCGATGGCCGGATATTTGATCTCGACGCAGATCTTGGCGACCTGCTGCTGCACTTTTTCGCTGCTGCAGGATGGGCAGGTCGGAACGTCGGAAGACCGGACCAAAAGCTCGAACTCGGCCTTGCAGTCCTGGCAATTATAGGCGTAGAGCGGCATTACATCCTCGCGTCGATCATCAAGGCGACTGGCATATCATCCGTCTGTCAGCGGCGCAAAAGCAAATTCTGCGCCGAGACGCGGCGAATGCTGAGTTGTGCGTGTAAACCGCCCCCGTCCCATGGGCGGCGGCGAGCGGGACCAGCGGCGCGTGCGTCTTGGCCGCCCGCAAAAACGATCAGCCGGGGCGCAAGGCGAAGTTTTCGCCAGCCGCCTGGGCCGGCCCCTCACGCATGGGAAACGCAAAAAGGCCTCGGCTTTCTTGTTTTTGCGCCCATGGGCGCATAGGTTCTTCGCAAATCTGACGGCCTAGCGCCGTCTTGTCTCGTCTGGAGGGTTGCGCGATGGGCGGTCTATCGATCTGGCATTGGATTATCGTCGGAGGCGTGGCCCTGCTGCTGTTTGGCGGCAAGGGCAAGATTTCCGACATCATGGGGGATGTCGCAAAGGGCATAAAATCCTTCAAGAAAGGCCTTTCCGAAGACGATGAAAAGACCGCGGCGGCGAAGCCAGGCGAGGCGGTTCGCGGCATTGACCATCAACCCGCCGCGGATCCGGCCAAGGTCTCGGATCCCCATAAAATCGGTTGAGGGCCAATAGCCTCCCGTCGCGGGCGCGTAGGCGCTTGGCGATTTTCTGCGTGCGGGACATGGTTCGCCGGGCGCCGAAAAGCGCGCTCTAATCATCGCCAAAAGCGAGTGACCTCCGCTCATGTTCGATTTCGACGCCGGCAAGCTCATCATCATCGGAATCGTGGCGCTGATCGTAATCGGGCCGAAGGAGCTTCCCGGCGTGCTGCGGCAGGTCGGGCAGGCCGTCGCCAAGATGCGGCGCATGGCGGCAGAGTTCCAGGGCCAGTTCATGGAGGCCATGCGGGAGGCCGACGTCGCAGACATTAAGTCGGATGTGGCGAAGCTCGCAGAAAGCGCCAAGCTCGACGTCGGCTTCAATCCGGTCGCGCAATTGAAAAACGAGATCAAAGGCGCGATCCAAGCCGCCGGCAAGCCTTTGATTGAAGCCGCCGGCGAGCCTATAAATGAAGCCGCCGGCAAGCCGGCAATTGAAGCCGAGGCGGTGGATGCGCCGGCGCTTGGAGCCCCGTATGAAGCGGACTCATCCCTCAACGCCTTTGAGGCGCCGCGCTTGCCCGAGGCCGCGGCGGATGGGGCTGAATCCTTGCTCGCGGCGGGAATAGCGCCGGCGGCGGTCGCGGCGGTGGAAACCGTCGGCGCGCCCGCGCAAACCGAGCCTGTCGCGGCGAGCGGGGTGGAGGCCGAGATGAAGGCGCTGGCCCATGCGCTCGAAGCCGAGATGCGCGCGCCCGCGCGCCGCGCCGACGCGGAGACATCGAAGCCGAAGGACGGAATCGCGCAAGATCTGGCGTGACTTTCCGCGCGGCTCGGTTCATTTGAGCGTCGCGTTTCGTCCGCCGCCGCGCTCCTTTGGCGCAGCTCGCTTTCGGCCAATAAAAGGGTCCGCCGCAATGAATTTTGAGACGAGCCGCAGATGAGCGACGCCGATATAGAGGCGACCAAGGCGCCCCTGATGGATCATTTGATCGAGCTGCGCGAGCGGCTGATCAAGGCGCTCCTGGCTTTTGTCGTCATGTTCCTTTTGTCCTTCTATTTCGCCAAGGACATTTACAATATTCTCCTCGCGCCCTTCGAGCATGTCGCGGGGCCGGACGCGCGGCTCATCTACACCGCGCCGCAGGAATATTTCTTCACCCAGATCAAGGTCGCGATTTTTTCCGCCGCCTTCCTGTCCTGCCCGATCGTTTTCGCCCAGCTCTACGCTTTTGTCGCGCCGGGCCTCTACCGGCATGAGCGCAAGGCCTTCGCGCCCTATCTTTTCGCCACGCCGCTGTTTTTCGCGCTCGGCGGGCTCGTCGTCTATTTCATCGTCATGCCGAATCTTCTGCGCTTCTTCATCGGGATGCAGCAGGCCAAGGAGCCGGGCAGGGCGCAAATCGAGCTTTTGCCGCGCGTCAGCGAATATTTGTCGCTGATCATGACGCTGATCTTCGCCTTCGGCGTGACCTTCCAGATGCCGGTGATCCTGACCCTTCTCGGCCGCGTCGGGATTGTTTCCGCCGAGTTTTTGCGCAGCAAGAGGCGCTATGCGGTCGTGCTCGTCTTTATCGTGTCGGCGATCCTGACGCCGCCCGACATATTTTCCATGCTCGCGCTCGCCGCGCCGGCCTTGCTTCTCTACGAGGCCTCGATCATTGCCGTCGGCATGATCGAACGCGCGCGGGCGGCGGAGAAAGCGGCCGGGACCGGGGTATGAGGAGAGAATTGCGTCTGGCGCCCGCCGAGCCCTCATGGTGAGGAGCGCCTGAAAGGCGCGTCTCGAACCACGAGGGCGCCTGGGGAGCCTGGCAAGCTCATCCTTCGAGACGCAGGCTTCGCCTGCTCCTCAGGATGAGGGTGTTTGCTGTAATGGAATGATTTTTCATGTATGATATCAAATGGGTCCGCGATAATTCTGGTGTTTTTGATAAGGGCCGGGAGAGGCGGGGGCTTGAGCCGCTCGCCGAAAAGCTTTTGGCGCTGGACGACGCGCGCCGCGCGGCGATCGCCAAATTGCAGGCCGCGCAGGAGCGCCGCAACGCCGCCTCCAAGGAAATCGGCCAAGCCATGGCCGCGAAGGATGCGGCCCGCGCCGAGGCTTTGAAGGCCGAGGTCGCCGAGCTGAAGGTGAGCTTCGCCGCTTATGAAGCCGAGGAGCGCGATTCGATCGCGGCTCTGGATAAAGCTTTGTCCGAAATCCCCAATCTGCCGCTTGAAGATGTTCCGTTCGGCAAAGACGAGAACGACAATCCCGAGCTTCGCCGCGTCGGCGAGCCGCCGAAATTCAGTTTCAAGCCGAAAGAGCATTTCGAGATCGGCGAGGCGCTGGGCCTCATGGATTTCGAGACCGCGGCGAAGATCTCCGGCGCGCGATTCGTGGTGAACAAGGGGCCTTTGGCGCGGCTGGAGCGCGCGCTCGGGGCTTTTATGCTCGACCTGCACCAGCGAGCATGGCTTATACCAGAAGTGAACCCGCCTATCCTCGTGAAAGACGAGGCCATGTTTGGCACGGCGCAATTGCCGAAGTTTTTCGAAGATCAATTTCTTGCGGAAGCTGGAGGGCGGCTTGAGGCGCAAAAGGCAAGCTCTATTACTAATTCATGGCAGGGAGCTGTGAATTTTTACGATCAACATGGCATCGATGAGCTCCGGCACGCGGCCGCGACGGGTCTCGAAATTGTTGATTTTGAACTTAGTAAAGATTGGAGCCGCTTTCGGCTCATCCCAACCGCCGAAGTCCCGCTGACAAATCTCGTCGCGCGAAAAAATCCTGGACGAAAAAGACCTGCCTCTCCGCGTCACCGCCTGCACGCCCTGCTTCCGCGCCGAGGCTGGCTCCGCTGGGCGCGACACGCGCGGCATGATTCGCCAGCATCAATTCACCAAGGTCGAGCTTGTCTCCATCACGACGCCGGAAAACTCGCTCGCCGAGCATGAGCGGATGCTGGCGTGCGCGGAAGAAGTGCTGAAGCGACTGGGCCTGGCTTACCGCGTGGTGACGCTCTGCACCGGCGACATGGGCTTCGCCTCGCAAAAAACCTATGACATCGAGGTCTGGCTGCCGGGCCAGGACCGCTATCGCGAAATTTCCTCGGTCTCGGTCTGCGGCGATTTCCAGGCGCGGCGGATGAACGCCCGCTACCGCCCCGAAGGGGCCAAGGCCACGCGATTCGTCCATACGCTCAACGGCTCTGGCGTGGCGGTGGGCAGGGCTCTCGTCGCGGTCTTGGAGAACTACCAGAACGAAGACGGCTCCGTGGCCGTGCCGGACGCGCTGCGGCCCTATATGGGCGGGCTTGCGCGGATCGAAAAGGCAAGATGAGCGTCGCGCAAAAGCGCCTGAAGAAAAAGCCCCTGGTTTTTCGCATCCGCAAGGGGTTGACGCGCTCAAAAGACATCACTAAGTTCCGGCGGTA
>CAWESJ010000151.1:0-22919 GCA_963811015.1 uncultured Alphaproteobacteria bacterium
CCATCGAAACGATGTTTGACGCCCCGCCGGTTCCGCCGGCCGGAAGCGCCGCGCGAACCGTCTCGGCGACGTAGTTCGGCGACAGATGAGCATAATGCTTTTCGGTCATGCGGGAGTCGGAATGCCCCAGCTGTGCGGCGATGACGCCCATCGGTACGCCCCGCATTGCAAGAGAGCTTGCGTAGGTGTGGCGTAGAATGTGGAAGTTCGCGGGCGGGTCCAGCTTCGCAATTGTCGAAGCCTCGGCAATCGGTCGCAGTTGATGGCTTGTTCCCCATGAGTCGCCATCATCGCGGGCAAAGATTGGATCTTGCGGGGCGCGGCCGGCCGTCAACCGCTCGAAAAGCGCGCGGCCGTCGTCTGCAAGCGCGACGTGCCTCGGCTTGCCAGCCTTGGAGAGCCGGATCGTGATCGTGCCAGCTTCCGCGTTGAAGTCCGCCGCGCGCATCCGGGTTAGCTCGCCATAGCGGGCGCCGGTAACGAGCGCTCCGCGAACAAGATCGCGGAATTGCCCTTGGCAGGCGTTTATGAGGCGTTGGGATTCGGCGTCGCTCAAATAGTGGATAACGGGCGCATCCGCCTCTGCGAACGGCTCAACCTTCCGCCAAGCTTCATCGGCCGTAATCCTGCCCTCGCGGAAACCGAAATTCAAAGTGGCCTTCAAGATTGTCAGGAGTTGATTCGCGGTCGATCGCCGCGCCCGGACCGCTTCGGGGTCCTTAGCCTCAAAGTCGATTGTGGCGCGCTTGCTCGCGAGCTTGGAAGTTCGGACGAGCTTGGGCGACGATGCGACGCCTTCATGCCAATCGCGGATTTGCCTGGCCGTCAACTTCGAAGTGTCCACGTTGCCGAGTTCTGGAATGATCCGAGCCGCGGCGCCGTACCGATCGGCGCGGACGCCCTTGGAGCCGCGACGTTCACGCGCGGCAAGATAGTCCTCGATTGCGGCGGCGACAGTGTAAGGCCCCTTTTGCGGCTCGCTATGGCCCGCCAGTTCACGCGCCTTTCGATCGAAGAAAGTCCGCGCCTTTTCTTGCGCCTGGACAAAATTGAAGCATGTCAGGCCATCCGCGTCGCGGGCGTCATCGGCCGCCCCTAGCGCCTCATAGTGCTGCTTGCCGTCATCGCCGCGAAGCCGGGCGATCCATGTTCCGCCCTTTGCGCCCTTTCGGTATCCGATCGCGCAACCCGCCGAAATGACGGTCCAGAAAGGCTCGCGCTTTTCCGCCAGCTTAAGCCGGGAATTGCGGGTGTCGATCTTGGGATTGCGAACTGTCCGGGCCATGGCCTTTTTCCACCTGTGAAAAACGTACGGAAAACGTACGGAAAAGGTGTGCGCGGATGCAGGTGGACTGTCAAGGACTTCAAATAGCTGTTTTTCAATGATTTCAAGGCGTCATGTCGTCCGCTATTGTCCGTAAAAGTCTACGTTGCCCCCCTTTCACGGCGAAAACATGGGTTCGATTCCCCTTGGGCGCGCCATTTGCGTACGAAGCTGCGACCACCCTTGCCGATTTGTTCTTCGGCGATCACGGCCTATTCGAGGCTCGTCTTCGAGCCATGGATGTGGATGACTTTGTCGTCGACCTCGATTGTTTCGACGATCGAGCGCAGATAGGCCTTCCGGAACGTCGTTTCGCCTTCGGTGATCCGCTCGCGCATGAAAGCGCCGAATCGTTCAATCTGACTGGCTTCCACCGCGATTTGCGGCGCGGATTGGATTTTGATCCGCTCAAGCGCGGCCTTGGCGCGTTCGCGCGCGGATTTGAGCGTAGCAAGCCGGTCCCCGAGCAAGTCGTCAAGATCGGTGACGCCGTCCTCCACCATTTTGTAAAGGCGACGGAGCCTGTCGTTGGCCTGGGCTATTTCGGCCTGCAGCGCGCGAGCCCGCTCGTGGACCTGGGCGTCGCTCGACGCACGCTTTTCGGCAAGCGAGCTCAGCAGGCCCGCCAAACGGTTTGGGCCGAGCAGGCGGTCGGCGAGATGGGTCGTGACCAGCGCATCGAGCTTGGCCATGGCGATCGAGCGGCCCTTGCAGCCTGTCTTGCCGACGCGGACGGCGGTGGAGCAGGTATAGTAGCGATGCACCTTGCCGCTTTTCGACGTTCCGGTGCGCAGCGTCATCGCCCCGCCGCAAGACGCGCAATGCGCCAGACCGGTCAGCAGAATCGGACCGGTCACGACGCGCGGCGGCAGGACGCGGGGATTGCGGGCAGCTAAACTCGTCTGGACCTTGTCGAAAATTTCTCGCTCGAGGATCGCCGGGACCGCGATCTCGATGATTTCGTTCTCGGCTTTGGCCCGGCCAGACTTGGCCTCGCGCTGGTTGAAGCGCCAGCGGCCGACGTAAACGGGATTGGTGAGAATTTTGTGCGCCGAGGCGACGCCGAACCGCGCGCGAAGGCGCGTCCGCAGCCCGCGGCTATTGAGAACCTTGGTCACCTCCTTGATTCCCATCGGCCCCGCGCCGGCGTCGCCTTCGAGATAGAGGCGGTGGATCAGCCGCACTGTCTCGCCCTCGACGGGATCGACGACGAGCTTCTTCTTGGTTCGGTGTCCTCGCTTCTCGACCTCCGCAAGCGCAAAGCCCAGCGGCAGACGCGAGCCATTGTAAAAGCCCTGGCCGGTGTTCTCCTTCATCGCGCGCAGGACATGTTTGCTGTTCTCGCGGCTCTGATATTCGTCGAAAAGGGCTACGACCTGGCGCATCATCACCTGCGCCGGATCGTCGCCGAGCTCTTGGGTGCGAGCTCTTGGGTGATTGAAACAAGCCGCACGCCATGCTTGGCGAGCTTGCGCACATATATTTCGAGGCCGAAGGCGTCGCGAAAGAAGCCCGAGAAGGAATGGACGACGATCATGTCGATCGGACGATCGTCGTCGCAGGCGCGTTCGATCATGCGCTGAAATTCCGGCGGATGATCGTCCATCGCCGAGGCGCCGGGCTCGACATATTCGGCGACGACGCGCCATCCATGTCGAGTGCATCAGGCGCTCGTTGCTTTCGTCCCAAAGCATCATTGGGAGACGCCCACATTCTACCCAAGGCGGAAATTGGGCTCAGGACTTTCAATGATTGGTTTTCAAACGAAGCTGAGGTTGTCATGCTGAATTGAAGGGTGCCGAAGGTAGATTTCCGACCTCTAGAACTTTGTAGCTGTCATTATGTCGCCCTTGGGCTTTAGCGACTGACGTGCCAAAATCCACATCTACGGCTAGAGCCCATATAGAAGAGCAAAGATCCGAGGGTGGGGCGCCGATGGGACTGGTTAAACCTTGGGATATCTCAAATCCGGCCGCATTACACCGCGTCACAGTCGCCCTTCAAAAGCCCGGACGGAGGCTTCCGCTACTCGTTTCATCACAGGTATCTGGTCAAGCGGCAAGTCCGAGGCAATGTCGCGCCCGACGAGCGCCAATAGTTTCCAGGGCGAATGACGGGTTTTTTCATTACCACGCGTGGCGAGGGCCGAAAGCGCGCATTGCCGCGCCCAAAAAAGCCGTCGTTCAGGCAGATACGTCTTTATAACTTTGGCGATGCGCGCCTTGGAGCCTTTGACCGGATAAAGCAAATCCTCTAACGCCTCGCCAGCTTCAAACCATTGATAGGAAAATTCACTGTCTAGTATATCCGCGTGCGCTTTCGCTACCGAAGTCGGATTCGTTTGATCAGGCGGCAGATCCGCCAACAGATCCGTGATGATTTCCGTGGGCGAAGCATGATCGGGATGAACCGGGCCGAGGCCGAGATTCTCAACCACCTCGACAAATTTGAACGGCGGCAGATGTCCAGAGGCGAAATTATCGGCAATCGCCAGTTCCAACATCCGAGTAATGCAGGCTAAATCTGCTTCCACGACCGCTATGGATGTCTTCATTTGACGAACGATATCGTCCATTCCTGACTTAGATAGTTCCGGAAGAACCATGGCGTCGGCAACACCTGCAATCTTCATCATGACGCTTGCAATTTGGTAGTGCGCGCCGACCTTTTGTGTGACGAAGAGACTTCTCGCGCCTGAGCCATGGAGGCGACCTGATTCGATGAGGGGCCGCCGATGTGGACGTCCGAAAACCGCCCGAAATACAATCGCGACAATCTGCGCTATCCGAGCGATCTCACCGACGAGGAATGGGCATGCATCGAGCCGCTTATTCCGCCGGCCAAACGCGGCGGACGCAAGCGATCCGTTGAGCCGCGGGAAATCGTGAACGGCCTCATGTATGTGCTGAGCACGGGATGCCAGTGGCGTTATGTTCCAAAAGACCTGCCGCCGAAGAGCACGCTGTTTGATTATTTCGACCTTTGGAGCTGGGACGGCACGCTGGATCGCATTCATCACGCGCTCTACGTGAAGTGTCGCGAAGCCATGGAGCGTGAAGCGAGCCAGACAGCCTGCGTCATCGACAGCCAGAGCGTGAAAAGCGCGGAAAAGGGGGCGCGCCATCAATCCGCCCGGGTTCGACGCGGGCAAGTTGATCAAGGGCAAGAAGCGCCATATCCTCGTCGATACGTTAGGACTGCTGCTTCATGCAGTTGTACATCCAGCCGATATTCAAGACCGTGACGGCGGCGTTCTTGTTCTCTCCACTCTGTTCGGGTTGTATCGGTTTTTGCAAAAGCTCTTTGCTGATGGTGGATATCAGGGCCCGCTCTTTCAAAAGGCTTCAGCCAAAATCCTGCCGCATCTGCAAATCGAAATTGTCAAACGCTCTGACCAGGCTAAAGGGTTAGAGCCCCCACAATAACAGCTGATGAACCACGCCGGGTTTGCCGAAGACATTATCGTTTAAGTCAGGTCGCCATGGCGGCTTGAGCGTTCAAGGCGTAACATCGCGCCTCCGCCTTTGATCTTGTTCCCTGAGGCTTTACCCAGCTGAAGTTAACTCAGGCGCACCGGTAAGGGACGCCCCAAAGGCCGGTCATGAGCGATGGCGCAAATCGTGCGCTAACGCGAAGGCGCGCCTTGAAAATTCAAAATGACTCGTCGCCGGCACCGAAGCTTCTTTGACAACTGCTTAAATCAAAGTTTTAGTGTGTGAGTCAACGTCACTTCATGATCCCTTCAGCCGGTGGCGTTTCAACAGCTTATGACACGGATTGGCGTCTAAAATTTGCGCCGATTCATAGTATGTCTTATTAACCGCGCTTCTGCGCAGTCTCAAGCCGCAGTAGGGCAGGTCATCAAACCCAATAACAAATGGCGCTAGGTTTTCACTGGCTTGCATTTATCGACGCTCGCCAAGGCATGTCAGTCCCGGTTACCCATGGCACGACGAAGATCGGCCCAATCCTCACAAATATCATGGATAGCTCCGGACAATTATATTGTAACTTCGATAACATAGGTGTTCGCGGATTTATCCTCATGGGCGCGCCAATTGCGCAACAAAATGCGACCACCCTTGCCGATTTGGCGTCAGGCGACGACGGCCTGTTCGAGGCTCGCCTTCGAGCCATGGATGTGGACGGCTTTGTCGTCGACCTCGGCGGCCATCGGCGCCGCGGGCCCATCACCAGTTCCAGTTTCGCCAAGCGATCACGCATCATCGCGTATGCGCCTTGCGCGATCGATGTCGTCTTGCATCTCCATCGCAGCCGCCTGCGGCGAACGGCTGGCGGCGTCAGCGCCGAGTTCCCGCTCGCCGCGCGGGGAATGGAGCGCGCCGCGCCTCTAATTGGGCTAACCTCCGGGACCGAGCCGACCTCCCAAGAGCGGTAAGGGGCGCCGCATTTTGGACAATTGTGGGGAACTGCGCCACGACTGAAGCTCCGGCGGCCGTTCAATATGGGGCGCCGACGCCCCCCAAGTGGATGAGCCCAACTATTCGAGCGGTTTATCGCGGCGGCAAAGGTGAGATATGCACGATGTAATTGTCATTGGCGGCGGACACAACGGACTTGTCTGCTCGGCCTATTTGGCGATGGCGGGGCTGAGGGCGGTGGTGTTGGAGCAACGCGCGATCGCGGGCGGCGCGGCCGTCACGGAGGAGTTCAGTCCCGGCTTCTTCAATTCAGTTGCATCCTACACTGTCTCATTGTTGAATCCGAAGATCGTGAGCGATCTCGATCTCGCCGCGCGCGGACTGCGCATCGTCGAGCGGCCGATAGCCAACTTTCTTCCCCTAGAAGACGGGCGTTTTCTAAAGGTTGGCGGCGGCCAAACGAAACGGGAGATCGCGAAATACTCGGCGCGGGACGCGGATCGTCTGGACGACTATGAGGCGCGGCTGGAGGCTGTGGCGAATGTCTTGCGCGCCGCCGCGCTCGAGACGCCGCCGAATGTCGTCGAGGGCGGCCCGTTCTCAGCGATTTCCGAATTGATCAAGGCGGGAAAGGTCGCCAACAGAATTCGCGCCCTTGGGCTCGATCTGCAGCGCGACTTTCTCGATCTTTTCACCGCCTCCGCCGGCGATTTCCTCGACGGCTGGTTCGAAAGCGCGCCGATCAAAGCCGTCTTCGGCTTCGACAGCATCGTCGGCAATTATGCAAGCCCTTATGCGCCCGGCACCGCCTATGTTCTCCTCCACCATTGCTTTGGCGAAGTGAACGGAAAGAAAGGCGTGTGGGGCCACGCGATCGGCGGCATGGGCGCCATCACCCAAGCGATCGCCAACACCGCCCTCGCCTACGGAGCGGACATCAGGCTTTCCACGCGCGTGCGCCGAGTTCTTATCGAAAATGGGCGCGCGCTCGGCGTCGAGACGGACAAAGGTGAAATTATTCGCGCCGGCGCCGTCGCAGCTGGGATCAACCCAAAGCTTCTCTATCTTGACCTCGTCGATCCGCAGGGCCTGCCGGAAGGATTTCGGCGGCGCATGGAACATTGGCGTTGCGGCTCAGGCACGTTTCGGATGAATGTCGCGCTCACCGAATTGCCGGACTTCACCGCCTTGCCCGGACGCGCGCGGGCGGAGCATCACGCGGCAGGCATAATCATCGCTCCAAACCTCGCCTATATGGAGCAGGCCTTTTTCGACGCGCGGACCTTTGGATGGTCGCGCCGTCCGGTCGTTGAACTGGTCATACCCTCGACGCTCGACGACACGCTCGCGCCGCGGGGACAGCACGTGGCGAGCCTGTTCTGCCAACATGTGGCGCCGCGCCTGCCGGACGGCTCGTCATGGGACGTCCATCGCGACGCCGTCGCCGATCTTATGATCGAAACCGTCGACGCTTATGCTCCGAATTTTCGCCGCTCGATATTGGCGCGCCAGATCTTTTCGCCGCTCGATATTGGCGCGCCAGATCTTTTCGCCGCTCGATCTCGAAAGAACGTTCGGCCTCGTCGGCGGCGATATTTTTCACGGCGCCCTTGATCTGCGGCAACTCTTCTCGGCGCGGCCGATGTTGGGTCACGCAGATTATCGAGGTCCGATCGCCGGCCTCTACTTATGCGGCTCCGGAGCCCATCCTGGCGGCGGCGTCACAGGCGCGCCCGGCCACAACGCCGCACGCGAAATCCTGCGCGATTTCAAACTCAGGCGAATTGCAAAGCTACGGTAGCGAAGATGATTTGGCGCCCCCAATGCCGATAACATCAGGAAGCCTATGTCATCGCCGGCCCGCCGTAACTCCCATGTTGTTCTCTGCGCCTCCGACTTGACCGCAGACGCGCATTCACGTTGCGATTTTGACCCTTTCCTTTCTTGCCTTCTGATTGACCATGGGGGCTTCAGGAACCCCCATGGTCGCCCAACGTTGTATTCGCGACGTTTTGTTTTCTGCGCCTTCTGCTTGAGCCGCGTAGAGAGCTTAACGGCGCCGCGCGGCGGAAAGGGAATTTCCGGCTCCGCGGACGTCGAAATCCAGCAACCAAACGGAGCGAGAAATGGCTACCGCCTTTCCAGAATCCATCTTGATCTCGAGCGAATATGTTGAAGGCACAAAGGTCTATGATCCGGACGGCAATCAGATCGGTCAGATCGACCACCTGATAATAGATAGGGTTTCGGGGCAAGTCCGCTACGCCGTCATGAGCCTCGGCGGCTTTCTCGGCCTGGGGCATAGCCATTTTCCCTTGCCTTGGAGCTCTTTGAACTATGACAAAGCGCGCGAAGGCCACATGACCAACGTCACGGAAGGCCTGCTGAAGGACGCGCCCGATTTCAGCGAAGACAACTGGACGAGCCGCGACTGGGAGTCACGTGTGCACCAGCACTATAAGGTCGAGCCTTATTGGGAGCGCTCGAGCGCGGGGGCCGGCGGATCGGACGATCTGTCGCAAAGCGCGACCGGCGCGTCTCGGTCCCTATAATACAAGGCGGGCTGCGTGTTCGCTGCCCGGGTCCATATCACAGCCGAAGGAAGTGGCGACGGCCCGTCTCCTTGTTGCGGCAGGCTGTCAGGAAGATAGGAGTAGCATTTGCCTGCAAAGTCGAAGGCGCAACAGATGGCCGCCGGGGCGGCGCTCTCCGCGAAGCGCGGAGAAAGAAAGAAAAGCGAGCTTAAGGGCGCCTCGCGATCCATGGTCGATTCTATGAGCGAAAAGGAGCTTCACGACATGGCGTCGACCAAGCGGAAAGGGAAGCCGCAACACGCCTCAAAGGCATGATATGACGGCTGCCCTATGCGCCATAAGTCAGGCGGAGCTGGCTGCAAGCTCATTGTACAAGCGTTGAGAGCTCCTTCGCACAGTCTCAGGGAGTTCGAATGCGTCAACGCGGCAGGGCGGGCATGAACTCCCCATAGACTCGAAGGTTGTGATTGCGCTCGTGGTCTTCCTGCGCCGGCGGGCGCGCCATAGAGGAAGAATTTAACCTCAAGGAGCGCGCTGCGTTGCAGGCGCGGACTTATCTGCCCGCCCCTCTCAAAACGACATCGACAAGTTCGCCGAGGGGCGCAACCATCGACTCGATCGCGAATGCCTGCAAAATCTCACGCAGGTCAATGTCTATTTCGGACGCACCTACGCCTATCCCGCTGGAAGGATAGAGGATCAAACGAACCACATATCCGCCGTAGAATCACGCCGCCTTCTCTCTCGGAACCTCCGACGACGGGCACACGGTCATCCCTTTCATGCCGCGCCGCATCGCGGCGCGGCATGAAGACCTTCTCACATCTTGTTTATTTCAGCATTCTTGTCATAAGCCGGAGCGTTCTTGAGCTGATCCTTGGTCCAACCGAGAGTCAGCCGCTCCTTGCCCTTATGGGAGGCCACCTTCAACGCTTGGAAGGGAATCCCTATATCCTTCTGACCGACGCCTAGAAAGCCGCCGACGCCGATGACGGCGGTGGTGACGCTGCCGTCGCTATTCATGACCAGATCCGCGACATTGCCGATTTTATGCTCTGAGTCGTCATATACATCGGCCTTGTAGATATCGGAGGCTCTCCAATTGAACGTCGAAAGGGACGACGCTGGCGCCGACACCGAGCGGCCTGTCCGTTCCGGAGACGCATAAACAGGCGCCGATTGGAGCTCAGCCTTGGATCGATTGATGACAAGCCAATCCTTGCCGTCGCGCAATGAGACCTTCAAGTCCTTGAAGGGAACGGCGACCTCCTTCTGGCCGGCGCCAAGAATGCCGCCGACGCCGATGACCGCGGTCAGAACATTGCCGTCGCTATTCAGCACAAGATCCGCAACATCGCCAATTTTTTGATCGGATGGATCATAGACATTGGCCTTATAAATATCAGATGCAAGCCAACGCGATGTGGAAAGCGACGACGCAGGCGTAGAAACCGAACGCTGACTCGGCGAATTCTGCGTTGCTGCGCCTTGAGCAAGAGCGAGACCGGCGGTGAGAACAAGGACTGCCGTAGGCAATGCAAGTTTCTTCATCATTGAGGCTCCTCTACGATAAAATTGTTGACCTAGCCTTTACGCGCTCGGGAACGCTTCTTCAAATCCTTTAGTTCCATCGCGATCGGGGCGAGGACCAGCGCCGCGCTGGCGTTGCGACGGCGACGGCGACGGCGACGAAACCGACATCGGAAATCGACCGCTTCCCGTTTTCAATCGAAGGATTGTACCCGCATCGGAATCGTCCGCGGACAATTGCTTCGCTCTGAGGAGCCGGCGCTGTGCGCGGTTCTGTCGAGACGACTGATCGTCGCTCCAAACGACATGCGCAATCCCAATGCCTTCTACATTGACTCTCAAGCGCACATACGGTCTGAAAGAGCGACATCCAGTTGGGAGTCCGTGCGGTCATGAGGATAACTCCGCGTGTTTTCGGCGTCCCATTGCACCCTCTTCTGGTGCATTTTCCTATCGCATTTTGGCTGACTGCCCCGATACTGGATACGGCCGCGCTGCTAGCTGGCCCTGCGCCGTGGTCGGGTTTGGCGAATTTCGCGGCGAATATCGGCGTCGTGACCGGGGCCGCCGCGATCGCTGCGGGCTTGCTCGACTATGTTCATCCCACGCTTGTTGGAATCGATCTGAAACTTGCCGCCCGGCATGGAGTTCGAACAACGCTTGCATGGGGCGTGTTTATGACCCGGGCCGTCATCGCCGCGCTGTCCCCGATCGCCTTCTGGTCATTGCTGGCGTGTCTCGCCTTTGATCTCGTTGGCTGCACATTGCTTATCCAAGGCATTTATTTCGGCACGCGTCAGGTATACCAGCAACTGGAGGAATAAAGGCCGGCGGCGCGTCCGAAGCACGGTTTCGACAGCGCATTCACATGTTGCGAATTTTGAGATAACGGATCAGCTCACGCAGGTTCAGAACGACCGCGAATACAATTAGCGCGGCTATCACAAGCAGAAGCAAAAGCCATCCATTCATCGTCGCTCTCCGAATATCTACATGGTCTCGATTTCATGAGTTGACGGCTCCCGAACCAATTTTTCGGCAAGCCGTTCGGCCGCTTTGACAGCCTCATCGACGGCCGCGGCGACAGAAGGGCTGAGGCCCATCGCGCCGGTTTCTTCGTCGCCGAATGTTTCCGGCTCGCAAGCGATCAGCAGGATTTTCCGGCAGCCGCCGCCGAGCGCCGCAACGACGCGCAGCACCTTTGCCGGATCAAGATCGTGAGGCTCAAGGAAGAGATCACCGGGGTCTGCGGCCTCCTCTGGGCGACGCTCCGGCTCGATGATGGAGAGCGTGCCGGGCGGCGCGCCGCGGGGAGCGGTGTCGATCAAGATCGCCGCATCGTAGGCGCCAAGAAGCGCATAGGTGAGGTCGATGCCGCGAATTCCAAAATCAACAACCTTGACCCCATCCGGCAGGCGGCTTTGCGCCAGGCGGCGCGCGACCTCCACGCCGAAGCCGTCGTCTCCTTTGAAAATATTGCCAACGCCGGCGATGAGGATCTCGCGCAATGCAAGCTCTCCTATGCGGCAGGCTCGAGTTCATCCGGCGAAAAGAAGAAGCGGTGGCCGGGCATCCGTTCAAGACCGAATTCCCGGCCCGGATCGGATTCAAGCACGACCGCCACATGCACCCTATTGTCGAAGTCGCACTCGATCGCCTCGATCACGGCCATCTCGTCCTTCAACAGCAAATCGAAAATATCGGCGCCGCCCTTTGGGCGTAGGCGGACCCGGTCGCCGACCGCAAGGCCATGGCCTCCGGTCTGCAAAAACGCCAGCTCGGGTTTGCGCACCAGAGGCTCGCCCTGCGCTACTGCGCTGAGCGGCGCATCGGCGCTGGCGCGCATCTGCCTGCGGGCGCCGTGCAATTTCGCCATGTCCGCTGCGGTCAGCGACTCCGTCCGTTCCAGTAGCGCCCGGGCGCGCGCATCGAGCCCCGCCATGTCGCGCTTCTCCTGGTCGGTCATGGCGAGTATGCGCAAGGTCAGTATCTCGTCGATCTCTGCGGCGTCAAAGAGATCGCCCGGACTTTCCGGCGCAACCTGTGGATAGTCATAAAGGATAATGGGCGACGACAACATCATGTCCGCGGCGCCCTCCGCGCCGGCTAGAACAGGCCAAGCTCCGTGATTGTCGCAAGCGGCGGCGGCGTCCGTGAGTTCCGGCGGCGGATCGATCATCGAAAGGAACGCGCCGCCGCGCACGCCGAGGATTGTGTGGGTGGAGGCAAAAGCGCCCCGTCGCGCCGCCTCTTCTCCCTCATCCGGTCCGAGTTGCGTGAGATTGTTGATCCGCACGCTGAGTCGAAAGACGCCAGGCGCCGCCGCTTGCGCCGCGATGGTCAAGTCCCCCTCAAGGTCTGCGCTGGCGCGAACGAGCATTCCGCGCATGGCGCCGGCGGCGTCCTTCAAGGGCGTCAAGCTTCGCTGCCCGGCGAATGCGAACGGCGCCTTTACGGGCGCGTCGGATAGTTGCTTGAGCGTCAGAGACGGAGCAGCGACATCGCGCTCGATCGCCTCCTCCCAGCTCTGGAAAATCTCGTCGCCAACCTTGAGGGACGGAACCTTGGCGTAGGAGCGGTCAAAAGACGGCGGAGAATCGCAGACGGGCGAAGCAAATTCCCCTACCTCCCGCGACACGAGCTGTAGAAACCGGACATGGATGTCAACGACAGAGTTTTTATCGCCTCGAAGCAAACATTCTGTTTGTACGCTGCAATCACAACTTTGTTCCCGCCGCGCGTATTCACGAGGATAAACGCCGCCGAAGGTCCAACGCCGCTGGTTCTTCACGTTGGAGGATCTGTAGGGATAGAGGATATAGCCTTCGTACAGGACAGCTTTGACGATGGAGTCCACCGACGCAAGGTTCATGGCATAGTCTCCTCGCGTTGACGCGCGATCAGCGCCCGCAGGGTCTCATCCCAACCGGTAAGCCCCTTGTTCCTCTTGTAGCGGTAGAGTTCCCCGAAAACTTCGCGATCGATTCGCAGCCAGGTCGTGTTGGGATAGTAGAGATCCATCAGTTCTTGCCATATGCGCGCCGGGAGCCGGTAGTTGGCCTCTTTGCTCCAGGAGATTAGATCCATCTGTAGAAGACCGTCGCAGTCCCGATAAAAGACCGTGCCGCTGAACAAGAATGCCAGCGGCGCGTCGCCGCCCTCAACGCCATAAAAATATTTCGTCGCCGCGACATTGAAATCGAAGCTGCACGGGACGGAGAGCTCGACAATGCGCTGGTCGGCGAAGCCTGGCGCCTGGACCGTGACATGCGCCCAAAGCAGGCTTTGCATTGTATCCTTCCAGGAATGGGTCGCGCCAAAGAGCTCAACGAGGCGTTCCCGTTCTTCTGGCGCATAGGCCCGGCGCGCAGCCTCGATGCGGATCTGGCACTGGAGCAGCAGATTCTCCACTTTGACGCCGGGGCTCTCGCCGGCGACGCGCAGCTTGAACAAAAGCGACGGCGACGCCGCACAGCGGTCGGCCCCTACGCCGTCGATCGCGAAGCTGAGTTCAACCATGATCAAAAGATCCTACAGGCGCCGCCACATCGCGCAGTGCGGCGAAGAAATCGTCGATTGCTGTCCAAGCCTCCTCGCCGCCCGACAGACCGCGCCATTTGGCGCGTATCAACCCCGCTAGTGCGTAACAGCGATCAATCGGCGCCAGGAAATACTCCCGAACATCGCGGACGCGATTGACAAGCAAGGCCTCGCTATCAGGCTCGAGTTCCGCCAGGAGGGGATTATGGGCGACAAGGGCCGACCATCCCGTCAAATCCAACAGGGATTCAGTTGTGCCGGCGGCTCCTGGATAAAAAGCGGCGATGCGCTTGTCCGAAGCGCCCTGAACAAAGAACGCCAGCCCGATCGGAACTCCAAAGGCGTCCCATTCCGCGTCGGTCATGCGAAAGTCTTCTAGGCGCCGCACGGTTTCGGGCACCTCGCGATAGCGTTTGTCGGAGCGATTTCCGGGCGAGGAGGCGCAAGCTCGGCAGACGCAGAGGAGACGTCGTTTGGCCGTCTCGACGAGGTGGCGATGTTCGGAAGGAATAGGGGCGGCGCATAGCTCGCATCGCTCCTCGCCATTGGCGCGCGGAACTCACGAAGCGCTGAACATTGGCCACCCAATTTCTTCGCCGCGCCTTAGGAGCCATGCCCCACTCCCATCATGCCGCCGCCTATTTCGGTGCGGCGCTTCAAACCGTCCACAGGAACAAATCATTCCGCCGCGCCGGCCGCGGCGTTCCTCGCCTCGATGTCGAAGCCGTCAATGAGAATCTTTTCGACTTCGGGGGCCGCCTCCATCACCGCGTCCTCGATTTCACCGGGCAACGTCCAAACAAGGGGCGCCTTGATCGTTGCGGCGCCGCTTCCGCACAATCGCAACCGAACCACGCCCTTTGCGATCTCCAAAACGTCGAGCCGAAGGCCGTGAACCCCGAGATGCGGCCGCAATCTATCGATCGCACGGCGGACGCGCGTCTCAAGATCATCTGGGTGTAGCCCGTGCAACAGCAACATAGCCGAAACCCGCTCGTCCGCCGCCAAACGCGCGAGCATGGCCGTTCCGCCTTCCGCCGTAGCAATAATTTCCGCTAATTTCGCCAAACCGACGCTGTGCAGATCAAGCACGAGAGAAAGGAGTTCCCGCGCGATGTCCCGTGGGCCTGGATCGGGGAAGGCGTCAAGCGCGCCGATCAACTCCTCGAGCCTGCCCAGGGCGTCCTGCAGGTCGTCTTGCTGTAGACCGTCTTGGCCCTGGGCGGACATTGCTATCCGCGCCCCACGCCGAACATCGGCGAATGCACCGTTTCAATTGTTTTGCCGCCTCCTACATACATGTGGACCCCGCACGGCAGGCAGGGATCGAAACTTCGCACCGCCCGCATGATATCGATGCCCTTGAAGCTCTCGGGTCCATTCTCTTCGAAAATTGGAGTCCCCTGGATTGCGTCTTCATAGGGACCAGGCGTTCCGTAACTGTCGCGCGGCGTGCCGTTCCAGGGCGTTGGCGGATAGGGATGATAATTGGCGATCTTGCCGCCCCGAATGACCATATGATGCGAGAGAACGCCGCGCACCGCCTCGTGAAAGCCGCATCCGATGGCCTCGTCAGGCACCTTGAATTCGGTCCATGTCTTGGTGCGCCCGGCCTGCAGTTCGGCCAGCGCCTGTTCGACGAAATAGAGCGCGGCCCCGGCCGCGTAGGCCTGGAAATAGGTGCGCGCACGGTCGCGCTCGATGGCGTTGCTCCACTTTGGAATCCTCCACTCGAGCGTCGCCGCCGGCTTCAGCGCTGTCTTTGGAAGCGTGATCACCACGCTGTTTCCAGTCGCCTTGACGTATCCCATGTCCACGATATTCGCTAACGCCGTCGTCCAAAGTCGCGCGAACGCGCCGCCCCCAGTGTCAAGCGCTAGATGATCGCCGGTCCTCTTGTCGAGCCACCGAGGGCACATCACCCAGGAATATTTTCCGTTGAAGTCGCGCCTTTGCGGCTTTGGAACCGTGGTTTGATTCCATGGGTGCTTTTGATCGACCGGATTGCCCAGAGGATCGGTTTTGACGAAGGTCTCGGAGCTGTCCCAACCGTCGTAGTAGGAATGGCCAAGCAGGATGCGAATATTGAGATTGATGTCGACAAGATCTGTGGTCACCAAATTGCCGTCGATGACGACGCCTGGCGTTACATACATCGCCCGGCCCCAGTTGGTCATGGTCTTATAGTCATAGTCGCAGACGTCGGGGTCCTGGAACGAGCCCCAGCATCCAAGCAGGATGCGACGCCGGCCGACCTCCTCGTAACCCGGCAACGCAGTATAAAAAAAGTCGAACAGATCGTCGTGCAGCGGCACGCATTTTTTCATAAATTCGCAATAGCGCATGAGCCGCGTCAAATAATCGGTGAACAGCTGAATCGTCGGCACGGTGCCGACTCCCCCTGGATAGAGGGTCGAGGGATGCACATGGCGGCCTTCCATCAGACAGAACATTTCGCGAGTGTAGCGGCTGACCTGCAGCGTCTCGCGGTAGAATTCGCCGGTGAAGGGATTAAGCGCAGCCATGATGTCGCCAATGGTGCGGAAGCCGTGGTCGGCCGCGTGGGGCGCCTCGGTCTTTTGCGCAAGCTCCCAGACGCCTGGATTGGTCTCCTTGACCATCTTCTCGCAGAAGTCGACGCCTACGAGGTTGTCCTGAAAAATGTTATGGTCGAACATATACTCGGCCGCCTCACCGAGGTTGGTGATCCATTCCGCTATGGCTGGCGGCTTGATTCCATAAGCCATATTTTGGGCGTAGACCGAGCAGGTGGCGTGATTGTCGCCACAAATGCCGCAGATGCGGCTGGTGATGAAATGGGCGTCGCGCGGATCCTTGCCCTTCATGAAAATGCTGTAGCCGCGGAAAATCGAGGACGTCGCATGGCACTCGGTGACAACTCGATTGCCAAAATCGATCTTAGTGTAAAGACCAAGACTTCCGACAATTCGCGTGATCGGATCCCAGTTCATTTCAACGATCTGCGATGGCTTCCTTGCCGTAGCAATGTCCGGCGCCGTTGTCGTAACCATGTTTGCCTCCGATCCGGAACAGACCAAGCGAGATAGTGAATCAGCGGGGGGCCTGATAGCCGGTCGTCAGCGTCGCCCGGTTGTGGCGCCATTTTGGCTCATTGTTGAGAGTCGCGTTCGTCAACGGGCGCAATGCGCGGATCAAGGCGGCGTAGGGCCTGATCAGATTCGACGACAAGGTCGCCCCGGGGGGCTGGTCCATGAAAGGCATGAACTTGTCCGGGAATCCCGGCATCGTGCAGCCGATGCATATTCCTCCGACATTTGGACAGCCGCCAATTCCGGCCATCCATCCGCGCTTCGGAACGTTGCACTGCACGACGGGACCCCAGCAGCCGATCTTGACGAGACATTTCGGTGAGCCGTACTCATAGGTGAAATCGCCCTGCTCGTAATATCCGGCCCGGTCGCACCCCTCATGCACTGTCTTTCCAAACAGCCATTTCGGCCGCCCCGCTTCGTCGATGGGGATCATCGGCGCGAGGCCGGCGAGCTGGCGCAGCAGATAGAGCAGCGTCTCCATGAAATTGTCGGGCTGAACCGGGCAGCCAGGCACATTAACGATGGGCAACCCTGCCTTGGACTTCCAGTCCCAGCCAAGATAATCTGCGACGCCCATGCAGCCAGTAGCATTGCCTTTCATAGCATGTATGCCGCCGTAGGCGGAGCAAGTTCCTGCTGTGACAACCGCGAGCGCTTTGGGGGTTAGGCGGTCCAGCCACTCGGGAATGGTGATCGGGTCGCCGGTCTCAGGGTCGGTTCCGTAGGCCGCCCAGTAGCCGTCGCCGCTAATTTTTTCGTTGGGAATGGAGCCTTCCAACACCAGGACGAAATTGTCTAGCTCGCCCCGCGCGGCTTTGTGGAAGGGGATCATAAACTCGTCGCCATTGGCGAATGCGAGAACCGGATTATGCAAATGGACCTTGGGAAGTCCCGGTATCGCGCCTAACATCACATCTTCGAGACTGGGCTGGGTCGCCGCCGTGATCGACACGGAATCTCCATCGCATCCAAGCCCGCCTGTGATCCACAGGATATGGACTTCTTCGATCGCGGGTTTGTGTTCGCTTATCCTGCCGGGCTTAGGCTGCATTCGCTGCACAGGAGACTCCCCTCTGCCTCTAGCGTCCATGGCGATCTCCCGATGTCGTTTTCCTCTGTCGAATGGAAAAGCATTTGCTGGCGACCTTCAGCGCGGCGTCTAACCGCCCACCAAGCGTCTATTCTTCCACCGCAGCGATGTTCGCGAACGTCAACAATTAATTTCAGTTCCATCACAATCCTCTCCAAACGCACAAGTTGTAGCTGATAGCGCAGCCCGGCCTCTTCGAGGACCTCACTATGGCGTAGATCGCGCAGGCATTCGAACCCGAGATGCGCCGAAACTCTCTCATCGTCACGAAGTAGGGTGCGCCGAACCTTGGGCTCCGCGGCCCGCTACGATGAAGCCGAGCGTCCGCAAGCAGCCGATCAAATTAACGGCTAACCTCCTTGCCAAAAAATTTCGAGATGTCGGCGGAGGCTTCACAGCGCCGTAACGGAGAAACGCCGCCAAACATAAACTGCCCGACTAGCCTCGGGGGTCGAAATCGCTCTTGGTTGGGGATGCCGATTGGATTGACCGGCCGGAAACACGATTATCGCTTGAGGTGGTACAATCTAGGACGCGCTCGAACACAGGCGGTTTGAAGCGGCGTTACCCGCATCTGAACCTGCGGATCATGGATCAGACGTGGACTCTATGGCGTTTGATCCGTGATGAGCATAGAGCGCTTAACGCGCGACATTATGAATTTATCGTGGCCTAGAAAAAGGCAATGTCCGCAAGTCGCTTCTGGCCGCGCAGCGTCGCTCAATCGTATGCGCTGTCGGCTTGTCGCTTGTTGGCGCTCAGTTGTCACTCCGCTCGTTGCAAGAAGGCGACCACCGCCCTCGTTCCTTTCGATACGGGCTCCAACGTCATGACCGCATTCAAGGACGCCGCCATCAGGTTCATGATCGGCATGCCCAAACCAGTTTCCCGCATCGGTTGATCTTCCCCTCCCCCCCGTGCTCATATCGGTAGGGCGCAGGCAAAGTTTTTGGCTCTCAAAGAACTCTGCTCAACCACGAACCACCCCCCTTCAGCTGCCGAGGTGCTCGCCTTCCGCATGGGTCTCTTTGATCGCCACAAGATACCGATTGGGATCGGCAGGCTGAGACATAGCCTCTGCTTGGTTATCCACTCGGTCGCGAACGAGAGGATTATCTCGGGGCAACTCTTCCGACACCTGTATCCCTTTCGCCGTCTTTTGCCGCTCAGGATCGCCAACTCCAAGGTGAGCCGCTCGCGGAGTTGGGCAAGTCGGCATTACGCCGCTGCATGATTGGCCTCAAGTTGGCTTTCGCACTGAGGTCGTTGTAGCGCGCGCGGCGGCAGCGCTTATCACCCGCGCTGATAAAGGCATCGGGATTTCGGTTTTTACCCCATCTAGGCAAGGGCGCGTGGACCAAGTTTTTTTTCGCTTCGAAAACACTTTTCCATGTTAATAACGTAAATTGCGGCATGGGAACAATAGCGGCGTTTGGAAGTTAACTTGACGCGACAATTGCTACGCGAATATTGGCGAGGCGTTCATTTCGTCTCCCGCGCTGTGATGAAGCCGGGCGGCAGGCTGCAGACGCCCAATATTACCAAGGACTTGGTCATGGCCGGAAGCCGCGCATTGCTTCGCTACGCCAACAATGGTTTCGGATCGCTCATTCTCGCCGGCTTGTTGCCTATCGTCGCGCTCGCGCACATGTGGACTGATGCGCCTATGATGCGCCTATGATGGCGCGCGCGATTGGATCAACGATGGCTTACGGCCTTGCGGGCGTCCTGGCTTCATTAGCCGCCGCCGTCGCCGCCCTCTTTTTTGGGTCGAGTGATCGAACGTCGACTTGCTCAGCATCGTCGAGGATTGCGAGGCGACTGTCAGCGTCAATATCCATGCAATGGTTTAGCTGCCGAAGGCTACGGCCGCGCTTTTGAAGGCGGACGCCGCAATTCATCGACACAGCCTCGACCAAGGCCGACGCGCCAATGCGACGCTGTTTGCCTACGCGATGACCACTGCTTCGGATCGCAAACCAGTACCGCTTCTGATGTAAAGAACGCAATAGCCTGTCACTGAATTATTGCGGATGACGCCTGAGTTTTGCATGCAGCGCTGAATAGGAAATTCATAGGACGAACCAATGCGAATAGCCCTTGTCGCGCCTCTTGCGGAGGCGGTGCCCCCGAAGCTTTATGGAGGAACCGAGCGGGTTGTCTCCTGCCTGGCGGAAGAGCTTGTCGAACTAGGGCACCAAGTGGTCTTATTCGCTAGCGCTGAGTCTGAAACGAAGGCGGAGCTCGTTGCATGTGCGCCGCAGAGTCTAAGGCTGGCCGGGATCCGAGACCATTTGGGCAGCACACTGGCTATGTTGCGCGAGGTAAGACGGCGCGAAGCACAGTTCGACATTATACATTTCCATGTAGACCTGTTGCCGCATGCTTTGTTTCATGATCTTTCCCATAAATGCCTCGTGACGCTGCACGGGCGACTGGATCTGGCCGATGCCTGGCCTCTCTATCGGGCCTATCCGGAGATGCCGCTGGTTTCGATTTCAAATGCTCAGCGCCGTCCGATGCCGCCCTGTGTTAACTGGCTTGCGACGATTCCACATGGTTTGCAGTCGCGTGGTTGTTTGTTTAACGGGAATGGCGGCTATTTGGCTTTTCTGGGGCGCATCTCGCCAGAAAAGCGGCCGGATCGCGCGATCGAAATTGCCAAATGTGCGGGTATTCCTCTGAAGATTGCTGCAAAGGTCGACGCCGCGGATATGGCATATTTCAAGACAGAGATAGAACCGCTTCTGGATGACCCACTGATCGAGTTCCTAGGAGAAATTGGCGAATTTCAAAAAGCGGAATTTCTAGGAAAAGCGTCGGCGCTGTTATTTCCAATCGATTGGCCGGAGCCATTCGGACTTGTCATGATCGAAGCTATTTCGGCGGGAACACCGGTGGTCGGGTGGCCAAACGGCTCCGTGCCGGAAGTTGTGACCGAGGGTGTTACCGGCCTGATTGTCGATTCGATTGAAACTGCGGCAAAAGCCGCATATCAGGCTCGTCGCATTGACCGGCGCGGGGTTCGTGCTGAATTCGAGCGACGCTTTACCTCGGAGAGGATGGCTGGCGCCTATCTCGCAGCATATCGATTGCTATTAGCCCGCGCTGACGCGACGTCGAGCCTCATTGCGCCTACCGCCGCGCCCGCGCCGATGCCAGAAGCCTGGGAGGAAGATGTGGCCGGGCGAATTAATTCGACGATTGACGCGCTCGTTACGGAGCCATAAACCAGCGGGTACATCGTCTACGTAAGGAGGCGATGTAATTGTGATTTCTTCACACTTAGGTTCGGCTCTCGCGATAGACGAAAAGCGCCATGGACGTGAAGATTGAGCTGCCACAGCACTATATCGAAGTCGAGGGATCGCTTGTTCAGCTGCGGCTCCGCAGTCTGAAACATGGCGACGCCTTTGCGGTTTTCGACGAATATGGCGATATAGGAGTCATCGGCACGGGGCCAGAAGGACTTTACTTCAACGATACACGGTTTTTGTCGTGGTACGATTTCCGCTTCGAGGGGAAGCGGCCGTTGTTGCTGGGCTCCGTCGTTCAAGACGACAACGCCGCACTTTCAGTGAATCTCACCAACCCAGATGTGCATAAGGCCGGCGTCATTTCGCTGCCGCGCGACACTGTTGCGATGGAGCGCACAAAGTTTCTCTGGCAAGGCGTCTGTTATGAAAGAATAGGTTTTCGCAATTACTCCGATAACACCAGGCATTTTCATATCGAAATCGGGTTTGGCGCCGATTTTCACGATCTCTTCGAGGTTCGTGGAACCGCCCGCGCTCGGCGCGGCACTTGCGCGGCGACTGTTATAAATGATGTTATAGAATATTGTTACAAGGGACTCGACGATCGGATTCGCAAGACCGAATTGCGGTTTTGGCCGCCCCCGTCTCGTCTTGAACCGGGCCGCGCAACATTCAATTTTGAGCTTGCGCCTAATGGGCGCCAGTCGCTTTTCGTATCCGTTATTTGCCAGGATGAAAACGAGCCTGCGCCGGAGCCTTTTGGACGCGCCTTCAAGGCGCGGCGTCGGGCCATACGGCGCAAGGCGGCGGGCATCGCAACGGTTGAAAGCTCCAACGAGCTTTTCAATGAAGTTTGCCGTCGGTCCATCGCGGATCTCTATATGCTGATGACGCGGACTCGGCATGGGCTTTACCCTTATGCGGGAATACCTTGGTACAGCACTGTGTTCGGCCGTGACGGGATCATCACGGCTATGCTGCTTTTGTGGCTCGATCCAACGATCGCCAAAGGCGTCCTCGGCTTTCTTGCCGAGACTCAGGCAACAACTCTGGACCCTATTTCCGACGCACAGCCTGGAAAGATTCTACATGAGACGCGGAATGGAGAAATGGCGCGGCTGGGGGAAGTGCCGTTTAGACACTATTATGGGACCGTTGACGCGACCCCTCTTTTCGTCATGCTGGCCGGGATGTATTTTGATCGGACCGGCGACATCGAGACGATTAAAGCGATCTGGCCGAATATCAAAGCGGCTTTGTATTGGATCGATACGTTTGGCGACGCCGATGGGGATGGCTTTGTAGAATATGCACGGAAAACCAAGTCCGGGCTCGCCAACCAAGGCTGGAAGGATTCCTACAATTCGATTTTCCACGCCAGTGGAGCATTGGCGACCGGCCCGATCGCGCTGTCCGAGGTGCAGGGCTATGTGTTCGCCGCAAAATCGCACGCCGCAGCTCTGGCTCATCGCATGGGCGATCTTGATTTAGGCACGAAGCTGCACAACGCAGCGCAATGCCTACAAAGAAATTTTGAGGCTGCCTTTTGGTGCGAGGAACTCGACACGTTCGCCTTGGCGCTGGATGGCCGCAAAAGTCCATGCCGGGTCCGGACATCGAACGCCGGCCATGCGCTTTTTACTGGGATCGCGTCACCCGACCTTGCGGCGCGCGTCGCAAGGACATTGCTAGGCCCGGACTCTTTCAGCGGCTGGGGCATTCGGACAGTCGCGAGCGGCGAGTCGCGGTTCAATCCGATTTCTTATCACAACGGGTCAATCTGGCCGCATGATAATGCGATAATCGCACTTGGCTTTGCTCGATATGGCTTAGCATTCGAGGCGTCACAAGTTTTTTCCGCGATGTTCGAAGCTGCCGCCTATCAAGATCTACGGCGCCTGCCGGAATTGTTCTGTGGCTTCATTCGCAACCGGTTTCCGGAGCGTTAGTCCAGTTTCGATTGTAATCAGAAATCTGAATCTTGGCGGTCGTGCAAAATAAAAACCGGCTGGTGCCGCCCCCGCCCACCCGGCCCTGCGAGTGGCAATCGTGGGCTGCTTGGACCATAGCCACCCCGACAAGTTCGCCACGGTGCCCCGCGGACCCGCGCTTCGAAAAAGGCCACTTGGAAGCCACGAGTACGGTGGCCACAGAACTCCACTTTTGGCAAACCATGAAGTTCGCCTAG
>CAWESJ010000152.1:0-27718 GCA_963811015.1 uncultured Alphaproteobacteria bacterium
CTCCGCATGGGCCTTTGGAGTCGAGACGGCGACGCATGCTCTGCGGCTGATGGGAAGCGGTTTGTTCGACCGGCATCCAGATCTACAGGTCATCGTCGGTCACCATGGCGAAGGCCTCCCCTTCCTGATCTGGCGCGTCGATCATCGGGTCGCCACGGCGCCAAGGGGTCTTCAGATCCAGAAGACGTTTCAGGAGTGCTTCCATAGAAATTTCTACATCACCACCTCGGGCTCATTTCGAACGCAGGCCTTGATCAACGCGATTTCGGAGATTGGATCCGATCGGGTCTTGTTCTCGACTGACTATCCGTTCGAGGAGGTCAGCGACGCCGCGACCTGGTTTGACGCGGCGAGCATCGCCGAAAACGATCGCGAAAAGATCGGCCGCCTGAACGCAATCAGGCTGTTTGGCCTCGCAGTCTGACCGGCTGCCGCGATACCTTTCCGATCACAGGAGTTCGTTCTTGAAAATCACGCCGTCTTTCATGATGAGTTTCATATTTTTCTCCGGCTGCAGCATGACGCGCAAATCCTTGAGCGGATCGCCTTCGATAACAAGGAGGTCCGCATAGGCGCCCGGCGAAATTGTCCCCAGTTGGCCTTTTCGCATCAGCAGCTCCGCGTTGATTGCGGTGGCGGACCGGATCACATTGGCGGGCGTATCGAGATCGATCCGCATTTCAAATTCCCTGAGCTGCGCCTTTTGCGCCTCCGGACCCCACAGGTCCGTGCCAAACGCGATTGGAACATCATATTGCCTGGCCCATCTGTAAACTTGCTTCCCCCTTTCGACCGTTCGCTTGACATTTTCGACAATTTTTTCCGACAGATGCGTTTCCTGGGCGCTTTCAATGCGCTGGACAAGCGATATGAAGGTGAGGTCAAGGAATGCGTCGCATCGCGCGATCATTGCGACGGTCTCTTCGCTTGCAAAATTGGCGTGCTCGATCGAACGCACGCCGGCCGCGAGGCATCGCCGCACCCCTTCGTCGGTGTAGACATGCGCCATGACATAGGTGCCGCGCGCGTTCGCTTCTTCGACGATGGCGCGCAATTCGGCCTCGGAAAATTCATAAAGCGTGGAGTGGGATTCGGAGGGAAACACAACGCCGCCGGACACGAACAATTTGATTTGCGTCGCGCCTTTCCGCAATTCTTCCCGCGCCGCTTTGCGCACCTCGTCAACGCCGTCGGCAATGACCGACATAACGGAAAATGGACCGACATGGCCGCAAGGGTCGATCAATTCGCTGACTTTGCGAAAGTCCGCGCCTCCGCCTGTTTGCGTAAGCGCTTTGCCTGAATAAAATACGCGCGGGCCTATGATTGCCCCCGTCGCGACAAGGTGGGCGATCGCATAATCCGCGCCGCCGGCCTCCCGGATTGTGGTGTAGCCATCCATGAGGCTGTTGCGCAAATAGTTCGCCGAAGCGATGGCGATTTCCGACGCCGAATAGGCGATGTTCTTCGGACTTAGGGAAAGTCCGGTGATATGCGCGTGGGCGTCGATCAGCCCGGGCATGAGCGTCCGGCCGTCCAGGTCGATTATTGCCGCGCCGGCGGGGTCGATTGGCTCTGTAGACAGCGAATCTATGCAATTGTCCCTGATAAGAACATTGTATGATCGCTGCAGTTCCGTGAAGCCGTCCAGAACGAGACTGGCGTTTGTAAAAAGAGTGTCAGGCATCAGAAACTCACGGTTAATATTAGTTGCTTGCAGCCGCAACGGATTGGCGCGCCGCTTGGCGATGATCTCCAAAGCGGTCGAACCGTCAAGCGGCTTTGACCGAAGGCGGAGTTTCGAATCCCTTCTCCGAGGCTCTCGCGCGTTGCTCACACGAAGATCAAAAGCATCCTGCGGCACCTCGGGGTCGACGTAGAGGACGCGCTCGCCCTTGCAGAAGGCGCGGAGGCATAGCGATCTCAAGATCTCCTCGACCTCGGCGCCGAGGAATTATGCGCCTGCGACGGTCTCTCCCACGCTGCGCCAAATTCGGTCGATGCGCAGGCGGCGCAGGTTTTCAATGGCGGACCTTTCGCCGCAACAGCAAGATCCACGCGATCGTCGACGAGTTCCTCCGTCCCTGGGTGTTGATTTTGACGCCGGGCGACACAGCCGACCGCGCCATGGCGCAAGACTGCGTCCGCCTGATCCCCGGCGTCGAGGAGCTTCTGGCCGACCTCTTCGGCAGGCTCGGGAGGCTACGACGCCGAGGCCTTTCGCAGCTTCCTCGAGGTGCGGAAAATACGTCCAGTCATCTCCGGAAAATCCAACCGCAAGAAGAAAATCCGGCGCGACGAAAAGGCCTACAAGAACCGCAACGCCATCGAACGTCGCTTTGGTAGGCGCAAGGACTTCCGCCGCATCGCAACGCGCTATGACAAGCTCGCCGATAACTTCATTTCGGCCATTTGTCTCGTCGCAATCGTCGCCTATTGGATTTGATTTGTTTGCGTCCGGCCCCTAGGTCATTGTTTGACCGCATTTTCTTCACGCGAACAGGAGCCTGCTTCGCTTGAAAATGCTCCAGACGCGACCGGTCGAATTCATGAAACGAATCGCTTGCCGAGATACCCCTCGGCCCCGCCAGCGAACGCCGGCGGCGCAGCTCTCAATATTGCACATGCAGCCGCACCGAGCCAATCGACACCGGCCCGCGCACGTAATTGTAGCCGGGATTGGCGACGAATTGATAATCAGCGGTAAGAAACATATTTTCTGTGAGGCTGTAGGAATAATATGTCTCGACGATTGATTCAGGCCGGTAGCTCAAAGCGCCGTCGCCGATGTTGACGCCCAACCCGCCGATGCTGAGAAACTGCTGGTAATTGCTGGAAATGCCATTGATGGATGTCGCCAACCCAACCTTATCCAGGGGACGCCCCCAGGACGTTCCTGTCAAGACGCCGCCAAACGAGGCGCTTTCGTCGATATCGGTATACATGATTTCCGATTGTCCGTTCCACCAGCTGATCCGCGCGAATAAACCGAGGTCCTTCGTCACGCTCAGCTCGGCATTGCCGACAAAGCCGAATTGCGATCGCGTCTTGCGCGTCGCCGCGATGTCCGGCGCGCCGCCATCGGTCAAAGGGTTGATGAGATAGGGATTGCTGAGCGTGGCGGCGTAGCTGCCGGCGTAAAATTGGCTCTCGAAGGCCGTGAACCGGAATACGCCGGGGAGACCGAGAAGCGAGTAATTGTGCTGGAGCTCGACAATGGCCTGGCCTCGTTGGCCGATCCTGGTGTCGAAATTTTCGCCGTTGGATTCGTCGGGCACCAGGAAATAGCCGGCGCGAACCGCCCAGTCCTTCTGGTTGAGATCGAGAACCGCCCCGTAAGTATAGCCTTGCTGATCGGCGGAATAATTGAATGCGCCCGCGTCAACCAACGACCAATTCATGAAACCGACGCGTCCATCATGCGAGTAGGCGTTGTTGTCAAAAATGTCGCCGACCGCAAACTTGCCGAAGGTGAACGTCAGCCTGGAAATATCTTCCTTCCCGGCCACCTGGTTGGGACCGTCCGCGATATCCTCCTGCTCGCCGCCGAGGCCAAAGACATGGCGAAGGAACAAGCGCGCCGAATTGTAATGCGGAAAATCATAGCCGGCCTTCTGGGCTTCAATGTTGGAGAAGCCGGCGAGGCCATGCGTGTTGGATAGCCCGAAACCTTGGAACGGCTCGGCGTTGTAATAAAATTCGGTGCCTTCGTAAGGGTCCTTGAAACCGAAGAATCCCGTCACGCTGAAAGTGTCGCGCGACTGGTAGCCGTTTCCGAGGCTGTTTGTTCCCGAGTAGGCGGAGGGAAAAGGCGCGTTGGCCTGACCGATGATGGTCGCCTGCGCATGGAGGCTCAATAAGTCGCGGACAGATGCCGGAAGAATCCCGCCCGTCGTTCCGGGAGCGACGGGATTGTCGTTGAAATGATAGTTCAACCCGAGCCATACCGTCTGGAACCTGAGATCGGAATCATAGCGCTCGGCGGCGACCGGAAGGTAGGCGTTGGCGCGCGCGAAATCGAAAAAGGCGTATTCGAGCTTGGCGCTCAAATTCGCGGTCAGCAATACCTCGACGCCGGCGCCCGCGGTCCAGCCGAACCGTGTGAAGTAGACATTGTCGTCGACGTCGCCGCTTGCGAAATCCGTGGTGTTCAATTGGTCTCGATCATAGGCGAACCCTCCGACGCCGTAGACGAGCCAATCGCCGAACGCATAACCGACGCGACCGGCCACGGAGCCGTATATTTGGACGCTGTCGTTGACGACCGACGGTCCCAGGGCGGCGATGTTCTGCTGTAGATTGGTCCGCAGGATAGCGGGAAAGGAGAAGTTGGCCTCGGCGCCGAGCAGGACGCCTGAATCAAACACGTGATTATAGCCCGCCTGAAAGCCGCCGGAGAGGGGCCCATATTGGTGCGCGTGATCAATGTGCTCCTCGCCGACCACGCTTGTTCGGCCGATCGCGGGCGCGCTTGAAGGATCGCTGGCGTAGGAGGAGCTTCCCGAAAACAGGTATCCGACTTTTCCGCCGAAGTAGAATCCTTCCCAAGGATTGCTCGCAAACAGGGGCGCGGGGGCCGCCGCCGCCGCGGGCCCAGCGTCGGCCGCGGAACCAGGCGACGAGAGCGCGGCGCAGGCCGATAGGGAAAGAACGGGAAGCATCCACGGCGTCGTCCTCGCGCCAACTCGCCTCGCCGATGAGGCGCATCCAGCCCTTGCGCCGCCCGGCGCATCTCGGCGCATTAAGTTCTTCTTGATCCCTAGCATTGTCGCGCCCCAAAATTTCATGCCGACGAGCAAGCGGAAGACAAATTCACGAGGACGATTTTCGTCAATAGAGTGAAACTACTTTAGAACCAGCCTATTTCTAATATAAAGGATGATCCCGACGCCAAGACACCATGATCGAATGGCCCTGTTTAGAGAAAGCCTCCCGATGGCCCCACTATGGGTGCTGTGATGGCTCATTACTAGGCGAACCGACGGCTCTTCTCGGAGACTCTGCGCCTTTGAAATTGAACGCGGTCGAACAGATTGCGGCTCGGTGTTGCATTTATGCCAGCATCGAAGCGACTAAGCGAAAAGACCGCAGCGCCGCCCGCGCGCGGCTGACCGGCGCTGTCCTTGTCCTGGAGCAAACCAGCCTCCCGTCAAATCTTCATCCGGTTTTGACGGTGGGCGGGGCGGCCCTCGGACCCGGTCGGTCCGAGCTGGAATCTGACTCTAAGTTCGGCGCGGAACCTAGCAACACATTCCGGCCGGCATGAGAGAAATCTTAAAAATATCAAATAATGCGCCTGACCGTTGCTAATTTGCATCAATGGGAAGGCGTCTCGCCCCTTGGGCCGCGGGCGCCTCGATCAGCGCGGCGGGCGGGCCTTGACATCCCCGCGGAGGACGTCCCGCCAACGCCAGCGAAGGGGCGCGGCGAGCGCGGGCGAGACACTATCTTTCTTTTTTCCGGCATGGCAGAAATCGCCGGCCTGGGACTCTTGATCCATCAGAATGATCGCGCCCGGAAGCTAAGGATTTGGGAGGAGGCGAAGCTGAACATGGGGTGTTTTTGGATCTGGTCCGCGCGGCGCGGCGCAAACTTGGCCGTCCTCATTATTCTGATCTTCGGGGCGGCGTTCCCAGCCGTGGCGCATACGGCGGATATATCGACGGGGCGGATCGTTCAAAAGAACGACCGCATCTATAGCGTCGACGTCGCGCTGCTCGCGACCGACTTGGAACGCATGTTTGCGGCCGACACGCATGAGTCCGACCTGTCGGCTCCTGGCGCGCTTGAAAAAGCGATCGGCCGCTTCGTCCTCGCGCGCGTCGATCTCGAAGGCGCCGACGGCAAGAGATGCCGCGGCTTTGTCGAGTCCGCCGGAGAAGACCCGGAAAGCGCCGATGGCGTGCGCGTCGTCATGACCTTCGACTGCAGCGCGGTCCCCGGCAATATTTTCTACAACGCCATTCCGCTTCTGGAGACGGCGGGACCAAGAGCGAGGCATCAGACATTCGTCGGCGAGGGATCGAATGCGGCGCAAGCCGTCGTCGATCATACCAATGCGCGGTTTGATCTGTCGGCGCCTCCGGCCAGCCTTTGGGTGCTGGCGGGCCGCTACCTTTACGCCGGCGTCGAACATATCCTGACCGGCTATGATCATATCGCCTTTCTTCTCGCCGTCGTGCTTTGGGCGAACCGGCCTTGGCCGGTGATCAAGATCGTCACCGCGTTCACCTTGTCGCATTCGGTGACCTTGTCGCTGGCGGTGCTCGACATCGTGCGCCTTCCGGCTGCGCCAATCGAGGCGGCGATCGCATTTTCGATCATTTTTGTCGCTGTCGAGAACTTCTTCTCGCGCAACGTCGACAATCGCTGGCATGCGACGTTTATCTTCGGCTTCATTCACGGTTTTGGGTTCGCAAGCGGCCTGCTCGAGCTCGGCGTCCCGAGCAATGCGATCGCGCCGGCGCTGGCGAGCTTCAATATCGGCGTCGAGCTCGGCCAGATCGGCGTCGTCCTCATCGTCATCCCGACGCTGTTGGGAATCGACCGACTGACCGGCGGCAAGCGCAGCCCGAAACTCGTTTACGCCGGCTCGACAATCATCGCCCTTCTTGGCGGCTATTGGCTCCTGATGCGAACGGTTTTCCTGCATTCCGGCTGAGCCAATGAATATCTGAGGGAGATTTCGCTTGTCGCCAATGACCGGACCGAAGCGGTTTCAACGCGCCTCCCTCGCTTCCCTTGGAGCCGATCGGCGGCATCGAGAAAAGCCCGCCTTCGCCCGCCTGAAAGCGCGACTGCGGCGGCCGCTTGCCGCGCCCCGAGCCTTGACGCTCGCTCTATTGATCATGAGCCCCGCGGGCGTCTCGGCTCCGAGGGCGGCGGCGGCTGTCCCTGACGTCCTCGTCTATGCACGCGACGCGGGCGAGGACAATGCCTATCCCGTCAAGGCCGGCGACGCGTCGGACGATCCGCCCGAGAGCGAGCTTGATCCTATTCAGGCCCAAGCTGACTACACAAGGGAAGCCGCCAGCCCTCATTCCCATTTTCTTGATTATGTGGCGCTTTTCCTCGGCCTCGCCGCCGTCTTGCTTTGGCTGTTTGGCTCGGGACTGGTTTTGCGGCTGCGCGGCGATATTTTGCCTTTGCGCATCAAGACCAGGCTCGACCGGCTCGATGCGCATCGGCTCGCGATTGCGGCGTCGCTGCGGAGCCTGGCGGCCGCCGAGCCGGCCGTCGAATGGCCGGAGGAGAGGCGGCGGTACGATGGCGTCGCGGCGTCCGCCAACGCCTTTCTCGAAACCGCGAAAGAGGGGCTGAAGCTCGGGGCGATCGACGACGCCTCCTTGATCCTGGAGCTCGATCGCATCGTCTTGGACGCCGAGGCATTGGCTGCTCGCCTGCAAAGTCTCGCGCCGGCGCCCTTCGCCGCGGCAGAGCGCATCGACTTAGAGGGCTTGAGCCGCGTTCAGCGCATCAACCGGAACTGGGAGCGCGTCTTCGCGAGCGGCGAGCTATCCAAATTGATCACGCTCGGCCAATTGACCACCATGCGCTGGCCGAACTGGTCGCGGCTCGCCACGCCGCGATAGAGCATGTTCCGAAAAAGTTGACTGATTTTTCGATTGGAACATGCTCAAATTCTTGGAACTGGAGCGCTGATCCTCAGGTCGGCCTGCGCGTCGGCGCCTGGCCCATTTCGGCCGACTGGGCGGCGCGCAGGAGGCTTTCGGCGAGCTGGCGGGCGCCTTGGGCGCGAAGGCCGACGCGAATATGGCGCTTCGGCCCCTCGGGCGCCTCCGCCTCCGCCGGGACCTCCAGGGTCAGCATCACCAGGGCTCCGGGCAGCGTATGCGTTGCGAAGCCGATCAGCGGCAGCAGCGTGATCTCGTCTTCGGCGGCGGAGTCTTCGCTCATCCCGCTTTCGCCGCCTTTTGGCTTTCGATCCGAAACGGATGCGCCGGATAGACGCCGAGGATCTTCAATTCCTTGCAGAAAAACGCCAGTTCATCGAGCGCGCGGGCGAGGGCTGGGTCCTCGGGATGGCCGTCGACGTCGGCGAGGAATTGGGTCGCGGTGAATTCGCCCTCGACCATATAGCTTTCGAGCTTGGTCATGTTGACCCCATTGGTGGCGAAACCGCCGAGCGCCTTATAGAGCGCGGCCGGAACATTGCGCACCCTGAAGACGAAGCTCGTCACCGTGGGGCCGACGCGCGGAGCCCAGTTCGGCGCCTTGGACAGCACGACGAAGCGGGTCGTATTATGCGGCTCGTCCTCGATATCGGCGGCGAGCACGTCGAGTTCGTAGATTTCGGCCGCGAGCCCGGTCGCGATCGAGGCGCGCGTCGGGTCGCCCCATTCGGCGACCTCGCGGGCCGAACCCGCCGTGTCGCCCGCGACATGGGCCGCAAGGCCAAGCTTGCGGATGATCTTGCGGCATTGGCCGAGCGCATGAACATGGCTGTAGACCGAGGAGACGGCCTCGAGCCGGACGCCCTTGAGACCGAGCAGCTGAAAATGGATCGGCAGGAAATATTCGCCGACGATGAAAAGGCTGGCGCTCGGCAAAAGATGATGAATATCGGCGACGCGCCCGGCGATCGAGTTTTCGATCGGAATCATCCCCAGCGGCGCCGCGCCTTCGGTGACGGCGGTCAGGGCGTCCTCGAAGGTGGGGCAGGGCAGGGGCAGCCAGTCCGGATAGGCGTTGCGGCAGGCGATGTCGGAATTGGCCCCGGGCTCGCCTTGATAGGCGATCTTATTGATGGTCATTTTTGGCGGAAACCTCTCGCGCAAGCCATGGCGCGCAAGCCTATGGCATGTTCGCGGCCGGGCGGAAACCGTGTGTCGCGCCTTTGGCTTTCGGCTTGGTTCTGGCTCTTAGCATGGTTCTAGCTTGTGGCATGGTTTTAGCTTCTGGCGCGCCTTTAGCTTGCGGCGTCGAGGGGCGGCGACAAAAAGTAGCACCGTTCCCCTTTTCATTTATGTTGCAATGCAATGGTTCGCGGCGTATGTCATGCTGCGCTGCAGCGTAATTTGCTGCGCCTCGGCCATAAGGCGTGAACCTTACGGCTGAGCTTAAGAGGTCAAATGGTGCGGCTATGGGAATGTATTTCTTCGAGGCAGGAAAAATAGCGAGCGGCTTGCTGGGCGCAATCGCTCTCGCGGCGGCTCTTACCGGCGTTTCAAATCGCATTTTCAGTCATGGCGAACGCGCCAGGCCGGGATATGTTGTAACAACCGCGCCGGTCGCAGCAAGCCTCGCGGCGGCGGAGAAGCCCGCTCCCTCGGCGGGCGTGACCGAAACGCGAAGCGTTGTCGCGGGCTCGCCCGAACCCGTCGTCGCGGCCGCCGCCGACCTGCCCGTGACGCGGGACGAAAACAAGGCCGGCGCCGAGGACCAAATCTGCCAGGCTTGCGACGCGGCGGATACGCGCGCCGTCGCCAAGGCGGGTCCGCCGCTTTTCGCGCTTGTCGATCGCTCGAATAACGGCGTCGCCGGCTTGGCCCGTTCGAATTCGCTTCGCGCCGAGGCGGCCAGCTGGGCCGGCGACGATTTCGACCAGCTCCTGCCTGGACCCCATGTCCATGCGCTTGGCGAGACCGACGCGAAATCCGCCGATATCGTCGAATATTTGCATCGCTTGCCGGAGCATCCGCGACGCGGGCGGAGCAAATAGGAGGCCCCGCATCCGGGTTTTGGCTGGAGTTGACAACGCCGCCGGGTTTCCGCGCGGCGTTTTCGCGTTTATCATGGATGGCGACGAGCTTGTCTTGCGTCGCCGGAACGCCGAAATAGATCGGCCTGGGCGCGCTGACCGGATGGGCGCGCCCTGATTTACCTTTCCGCCAAAAGCCGATCATCCGCTACGAGGCGATTTTGACCGCGAAAAGATCCTTGCCGTCTCCAATTAGGTTCACCCGCCGCACCGCTTTTGCGCTTGCCGCCGCCTCCTTCGCCGCGCCGCGCGGCTTCGCCCAAGCTGCGGCCGCGGCGAGCGAAGCAGGCGAGAAACATGGGCTGTCGATCTTCGGCGATCTTGCCCTCCCGCCCGATTTTGATCATTTCGCCTATGTCAATCCGGACGCGCCCAAGGGCGGCGAAATCGCGCTTCAGGTCAGCGCCACGGGAGGCAACCAAACCTTCAACACGTTCAACAGCTTGAACGCCTATATTTTGAAGGGCGACGGGGCCGCGGGCATGGGGCTCATTTTTGATACGCTCATGTCCGGCAATGGCGACGAGCCGGACGCTCTTTATGGGCTTGTCGCGCGCGCCGTGCGGATCTCGCCCGATAAGAACGTCTATCGCTTCCTGCTGCGCAAGGAGGCGCGCTTTCACGACGGCTCGCCCTTGACAGCGCGGGATGTCGCCTTTTCCTTGAACATCCTGAAAACCAAGGGCCATCCCTCCATTCGCCAGCCCCTTCGCGACGTGGAGGGGGTCGAGGCCGAGGCCGACGACATTGTCCTGGTGCGGCTTAAGCCGCACCACAGCCGCGAGGCTGCGCTGATCGTCGCCGGGCAGCCGATCTTCAGCGCCGCCTATTACAAGACCCACGCCTTCGATGAGACCACGCTGGAGCCACCGCTCGGATCGAGCGCCTATCGCGTGGGCGCCTTCGACCAAGGGCATTTCATCACCTTCGAGCGGGCGCCGAACTATTGGGGCCGGGACCTGCCGGTCAATCGCGGCCAAGCGAATTTCGACCGCATCAGATTCGAATATTTCGCCGACCGCAAGGTGGCGTTCGAGGCTTTCAAGGCGGGTGTTTTCACCTTCAGAGAGGAATTCACCTCCTCCGTCTGGGCGACCGGCTATGATTTCGCCGCGGTGAAGGACGGCCGCGTGAAGCGCGCGACTTTGCCAGACGAATCGCCCATGGGCACCCAGGGCTGGTTCCTCAACATGCGCCGCGACAAGTTCAAGGACGTCCGCATAAGGGAGGCCCTCGACCTCGCCTTCGATTTCGAGTGGACCAACGCCAACATCATGTATGGCGTCTATTCGCGCACCACGTCCTTCTTTCAAAATTCGCCCATGGCGGCGCAAGGCAAGCCCTCGCCAGAAGAGCTTGCGCTCCTTGAGCCTTACCGCAAGGAGCTTTCGGCGGCGGTCTTCGAGGAAGTCTATACGCCGCCCGCGTCGGACGGCTCCGGACAGGATCGCGAGCTCCTTCGTCGTGCGAGCGAGCTTTTGGCCGAGGCCGGCTGCAAGCGCCAGGGCGCGACGCTGAACCTGCCGGACGGCAAGCCGTTCGAAATCGAGTTTCTCGATTTCGACAACGCCTTGGAGCCGCACACGGCGCCTCTGATCAAAAATCTGAAGCTTCTCGGCATCGAGGCGCGCTATCGCGTCGTGGACGCCGCGCAATATAAGCGGCGCACGGACTCTTTCGACTATGACATCGTGACCTCGCGTTTCGGCCTTGGCCTCACGCCGGGCGAGGGCATGCGCGTTGCGTTCGGGTCCGAGGCCGCGACAATGCCCGGGTCGCGGAATGTCTCAGGCGTCGCCGACAAGGTCGTTGACGCGCTGATCGAAAAGGCGCTTGTGGTCGAGACGCGCGACGAACTGACCTTCATCTGCCGCGCGATCGACCGCATTTTGCGGGCGGGCCATTCCTGGATTCCAATGTGGAACAAGCCCAATCATCTGGTCGCTTGCTGGGATATTTTCAGCCGGCCGGAGCGCGGCCCGAGATATGAAATGGGCGTCGTCTCCACCTGGTGGTACGATGAAGAAAAAGCCAAGCGCATCAATTTCGCCAGCCGCTGACGGCGCCTGATGTTCGCCTATATCGCGCGCCGCGTCCTTTTGATGGTTCCGACCATTTTCGGCATCCTGCTGGTCTCTTTCGCGATCGTGCAATTCGCGCCTGGCGGGCCGGTCGAGCGGATTCTGGCGCAATTGCAGGGCGTTGATTCCGGCGCGACGGCCCATTTCGGCGGCGGCGGCGAGATGGGAGCCTCGGGCGGCGGCGATTTCTCCTCGAAATATCGCGGCGCGCAAGGTCTCGATCCGAAATTCATCGCCGAGCTCGAAAAGCAGTTCGGCTTCGACAAGCCGGCCTATGAGCGCTTCCTCCTGATGGTCGAGAATTACGCGACATTTCAGTTCGGGCGGTCCTATTTTCGCGACGTGCCGGTGCTGCAGCTTATCAAGGAGAAGCTTCCCGTCTCCATTTCACTCGGGCTTTGGATGACGCTGCTCTCCTATGCGATCTCGATTCCGCTCGGAATCAAGAAGGCGGTGAGCGACGGCTCCCGTTTCGACGTCTGGACCTCGGCCGTCGTCATCACCGGCTATGCGATCCCGAGCTTTCTCTTCGCGATCCTGCTCATCGTGCTTTTTTGCGGCGGCTCGTTCTGGCAGATTTTCCCGCTGCGCGGCCTGACCTCGGAGAACTGGCCGCAGCTTTCGCTGATCGGCAAGGTCGCGGATTATTTCTGGCACATAACCCTGCCGGTCGCCGCGATGACGCTGGGCGCTTTCGCCACCTCGACCTTTTTGACCAAGAATTCGTTTCTCGACGAGATCCGCAAGCAATATGTCCAGACCGCGCGCATGAAGGGCCTCACCGAACGGCGCGTTCTCTATGGCCATGTGTTTCGCAACGCCATGATGATCGTCGTCGCCGGCTTTCCCGGCGCCTTCATCACCGCGTTTTTCGGCGGCTCGCTCCTGATCGAGACGATCTTTTCGCTTGATGGCCTCGGCCTTCTTTCCTTCGAATCCATCGTCAATCGAGACTATCCCGTGGTCTTCGCCAATCTCTATATTTTCGCGCTTCTCGGGCTTGTCGTGAATCTTTTGTCCGACCTCACCTATATGTGGATCGATCCGCGCATCGACTTCGAGACAAGGGAGGTCTAGCGCATGGGCGCGCCAGTCTCGCAGGTAGGCCTCGCGGCCAAGCGCGTCGCGCTTGCAAGCCCCGCCAAGAGACGGCTTCGCTTGAGCCCGATCAATCAGCGCCGCCTCGCCAATTTCAAGAGCCATCGGCGCGGCTATTGGTCGTTCTGGATCTTCATGATCCTATTCGTCCTGTCGCTCTTCGCCGAATTCATCGCCAACGACAAGCCGATTCTCATCGTCTACAAGGGCGAGATCCTGACGCCGATCTTCCATGATTACCCCGAGGAAAAATTCGGCGGCTTTCTCGCCCGGACCGACTATCGCGACGACGTGATCGAGAAGGAGATCGACCAGCATGGCTTCATGATCTGGCCGCCAATTCGCTATTCCTACAGGACGATCAACCGCCGCTTGCCGACGCCCGCGCCTTCGCCGCCGACATGGATGCTGACCGAGGCGCAATGCCGCGCGGCCGCGGCGCGATTTAACAAGGATCAGATGGCGCGCGGCTGCGGCGCGCTCGAATGGAACTGGCTCGGCACCGACGACCAGGGCCGCGACGTTCTCGCCAGATTGATCTATGGCTTTCGCCTTTCGCTTTTGTTCGGCTTGACCTTGGCGGGCGTCTCCTCGGTCATCGGCATCGCCGCCGGCGCGGTGCAAGGCTATTTCGGCGGCTGGACCGACCTCGTCTTTCAGCGCTTCATCGAGATATGGTCCTCGCTGCCGCATCTCTACCTCCTGATCATCATATCCTCGATCATCACGCCGAGCTTCTTCGTGCTGCTCGGCATCCTGCTTCTGTTTTCCTGGGTGCAGCTGGTGCATGTCGTGCGCGCCGAATGCCTGCGCACGCGCAATTTCGAATATGTGAACGCGGCGCGCGCGCTTGGCCTCTCCAACGCCGCCATCATCGTCAAACATGTTCTCCCCAATGCGACGGTCGCGACGCTGACTTTTTTGCCCTTCGTCCTCAACGGGTCGATCACGACGCTGACCGCGCTTGATTTCCTAGGGTTTGGCCTGCCGCCGGGCTCGCCCTCGCTTGGCGAGCTTTTGTTGCAGGGAAAATCGAATTTGCAGGCGCCTTGGCTAGGCCTCACCGGCTTCATCGTCATCGCCGCCATGCTGTCGCTCCTGGTCTTTATCGGCGAGGCCGTCCGCGACGCGTTCGACCCGAGGAAGACGCTGCGGTAGGGGCGTGGTAGGATCGATGAAGGAGGCTGCGATGAACAGAGTTGTCAAAGAGCATTACCCGGCGTCGAAGCTGCCTGAGGACTTGCGGGAGGGCTTGGCGCCTGGCGCCGAAGTTACGGTGACGGTCGAGGTTTCCGACGGTCCGCGGGCGCATGGCCGCGACACGAGTTCTGTTGATGAGCTTTTGCGCCGGCCCGAGCATGTACTTACGCTTGAAGAAATCTTCGCGCTGCGGCAGCCGACGTTCAAGACTGTCGAGGAGATCGACGAGCACATCCGCCGCCTGAGAGACGAGTGGGATTAACAAGGCGAATGTCGACGTCGTCGCTTGTGTACCTGGACACGAACCCGTTCATCTACGGATTCGAACTCGATCAGCCGGAACCTCACCCGGCGGCGCAGCTTTTCGTTGGGTTGCAAAGCCGTCCGAAATTCTTCGCGACAAGCGAACTGACCTTGGCTGAGCTGCTTGCGCCTCCCGCTCGATTGAATAAATATTCTTTCGAGCAAAAGGTTAGGCTTTACGGAAATTTGTTGATCTGGAGCGGCATGTTCAATCTTGTGCCGGTCAGCCAGCACTTGTTGTTTGGAACGGCGATGTTGCGCCAGAAACAGCGCTATACCCTCCCCGACGCCATCCATGTCGTCTCGGCGCTCGCTGCCGGCTGCAAGTTTCTCGTTTCAAATAATACAAAGTGCATGTGCAATTTGCCGGACGGATTGACGCTCGTTCTCCCCGACCAATCCGGCGGCGCGATCATTCTGGACGCCCTTCGTGCCTGACCCCCGCCTTCTCGACGTCCGCGACCTCACGGTCTCCTTTCAGCCGGGCGCGGAGCAGCCGCCCGCCGTCGATGGCGTGTCCTTCACGCTGGAGCGCGGCCGCACGCTTGCGCTTGTCGGCGAATTCGGGCTCCGGCAAATCGGTCACCGCGCTCTCGATCGTGCGCCTGCTCGCGCCCGGCGTCCGCCCGCAAGGCCAGGCCCTGTTCAAGGGCGAGGATCTTCTGACCTGCGGCGACGCCCGGCTCAGGGCCATTCGCGGCGCCGAGATCACCATGGTCTTCCAGGAGCCGATGACCTCGCTCAATCCCTTGCAAACGATCGAGCGTCAGATCGGCGAGATCCTCGAGCTGCATGGCGCGCGCGGCGCGCAAAAGATCCGCGCGCGCATCGTCGAGCTTCTGGAGGAGGTCGGCATTCCCGATCCGGGCCAAAGGCTCGGCGCGTTCCCGCATCAATTGTCGGGCGGCCAGCGGCAAAGGGTGATGATCGCCATGGCGCTCGCCAATCGCCCGGACCTCTTCATCGCCGATGAGCCGACGACCGCGCTGGACGTCACCGTGCAGGCGCAGATTCTCAATCTCTTGAAGGAGCTGCAGGCGCGTCATGGAATGGCGATGCTCTTCATCACGCATGACCTCGGCATCGTGCGCAAGATCGCCGACGATGTCGCCGTGATGCAAAAGGGCAAGATCGTCGAGGCCGCCAATGTCGCCCAGATCTTCGCCGCGCCGCGCCATCCCTATACGCAAGCGCTCATCGCCGCCGAGCCCAAGGGGACGCCGCCCCTGGTCGATCTTGCCGCCAAGCCAATCTTTCGCGCGGACGACGTCAGAGTTTGGTTTCCGATCAAGCGCGGGCTGCTGCGCAAGACAATGGGCTTCGTCAAGGCGGTCGACGGCGTCTCCTTAACGGTGCGGGAAGGCGAGACGGTCGGCGTCGTCGGCGAATCCGGATCGGGCAAGACGACGCTCGGGCTCGCCCTGCTGCGGCTCGTCCATTCGCAAGGCGCGATCGTCTTTCTGGGCCGGCGCATCGACGGATTGCGATTTAAGGCGATGCGCCCGCTCCGGCGCGACATGCAGATCGTGTTTCAGGACCCTTATGGCTCGCTGTCGCCGCGCCTTTCGGTCGGCGATATCGTGGCGGAGGGCCTCGGCGTTCAAAACAAGGCGCTCAAATCCGCCGAGCGGCGCGAGATCGTCGCCCGCGCCCTCGCCGACACCGGCCTCGATCCCTCGGCCATGGATCGCTATCCGCATGAATTTTCCGGCGGCCAGCGCCAGCGCGTCGCAATCGCCCGCGCGATTGTCCTCGAGCCCAAATTCATTGTTCTCGACGAGCCGACATCGGCGCTCGACATGTCGGTGCAGGCGCAAATCGTCGATCTGCTGCGCGACCTGCAAAAGCGCCGCGGGCTCGCCTATCTCTTCATAAGCCATGATCTCAAGGTGGTGCGCGCGCTGGCGAGCGAAATCATCGTGATGCGCCAGGGCAAGGTGGTCGAGGCCGGCCCGGCTGCCGAGCTTCTCGCAAATCCTCAAAGCGCCTATACGCGCGCGCTTTTCGCGGCGGCCTTCGAGATCAAGGCCGAGGCCGCATCGAGCTCCTGAGCGATCGAAGCGCAACAAGGCCTAACGGTTTCGCCTTCCGCAGGGACGCGACGCCGGCCGCCCGCGCCGCGCATCGCGCTTGCGCCGCGCATTGACGGCCGCGATCCTTCATGTGTATAAACCGCGCTTCTCAAGGCCTTGCATCAGCCCCTGTTCGGGAGCGGCGTAAATGCGAAGGCCATTATCCAGGAACCCATTGTCCAGGAACATAGTCTAAATGGCGAATACCCCCTCGGCCAAAAAGGCCGTCCGCAAGATCGAGCGCCGCACCAAGATCAACAAGTCGCGGCGCAGCCAGATGCGCACCTATGTCCGCAAGGTCGAAGAGGCGATCGCCTCCGGCGACTCGGCCGCCGCCGCCGCGGCGCTGCGCGCGGCTGAGCCTTTGCTCATGCGGGCCGCGCAAAAAGGAATTGTCCATAAGAACACGGCTTCGCGAAAAGTTTCGCGGCTGAGCCATCGGGTCAGCGCCTTGGGGCAGTGAGATCCCCGCAGCATTGACCAAATTGTTTTTCCTATCATGAGCCTGGCGTGAGCCGGGCTTTTTCTTTGCGGCGGCGACAGGCAGAAAATGGGCGGCGGATCCGCCGCACATCTATTTTCCATGCAACTCAACGGCTTGTCGCTAAAGACCGCAGCAAGCCGGACAATGCGACAGTTTTGTGCGCGGAGGCGGATGTCTTTTCGCCGCCGCTTTCTCTCGGGAAGCGGCGGCGCGCCAGCTGTCCCGCCGTTGGCGGATTGGCACGAAATCAACCGTTTACATTGGCGGTGATCAAGCAGGCTGAGAGGCGTTGTCAAAGGGCGCCCCGAAACTGTGAAAATTTCGTAAAGCGGAGCCTTGCGGAGACCCGGCGCTATGCTACTCTCTCGTTGCGCACGGGATGCAGAAGTCGATGAGCTGAAGGCGTAACCCAGCGCGCTCTCCGGGTTATTTGTATGTGGCGTATAGACGCGCAAGCATTGCGTGTATAATCCGTGTTTGAGTTTTTTTGTGCAAAGTCTTAATTGACGGCATTCTCAGCGATCTTTGATCGCGAGGGCGAGAGACTATTGCCGTTTTGGTTATTTCTGTCGCTGATCTGAAGCTTTCATTTGATATCCGCACGCAAAGCCTTTAGATTTACATGACGGGCAAGGGGGGTCTGTGGCCGTGGATCTGTATACGCTGAATCGGCTTTTTTATCCTCGGAAAGCGGCGGATCGGCATGCGTCGGCATGCGGGCGCATTCTGCGCTGGGCTTCAACGAGGCGCCGTCGGCGCTTGCGCGGCTAGGTCTTCGCGACCTCGCAAATTCCCAAATTTTTGAGAGACGCCGAGGCGCGCGCAAAGCGCGCCAGCGCTCCCTTTGTCTCAATTTGCAGAAGAAGACCAATGCTGGATTGGCGCACGCAGATGAATAAACCTCGGGACCGAGGCGCCTCGCCCTCTTCGAATATCTCCGGAACCAAACAGGAAGCTTGGATGCGGATATGCCGCCGCCTGCGGGCCGAGCTCGGCGACGATGTTTTTTCGTCCTGGTTTGGCCGTCTCGAGCTCGACGATCTTTCGGAGCCGAACGCCTATCTTTCGGTGCCGACCAAATTTCTGAAGAGCTGGATACAATCGCATTATTCGGAAAAAATCCTGCTGGCGCTCGCCGGCGAATTTCCCAGCGTCAACAGCCTGTCGATCACGGTTCGCTCCTCGACGCGGGCGACGTCCGGCCGGGGCCCTGGCCTCGCCGAATGCGCCGCCGGCGGCGAGCCGCGCGGATCTGGCGAGAGAAGCGCGGTTGCGCCGCAAGCCTCCGCCGATCCCGTCGAGCCGAGATTTCCGTCCCAGCAAAGGACGCTGGAACGCGGCGCGAAGGCTTCGAGCGAATGCGGCGACGCCGAGATCATCGCCGGCTCGCCGCTCGATCGGCGCCTGAATTTCTCGAACTTCCTCGTCGGCAAGTCGAACCAGCTCGCCCATGCCGCGGCGCAGAGGGTGGTTTCAACGGCGCCGGACGAGGCGCTCCTCTATAATCCGCTTTATCTCCACGCCTCGGTTGGCCTCGGCAAGACGCATCTGCTCCAAGCCGTCGCGCATGCCGCCCAGGCGGTCACGCGCCGCGTCATTTATCTTACCGCCGAGCAATTCATGTATGGTTTCGTGTCGGCCCTCAAGGCGCAGACCGCGATCGCCTTCAAGGAAAAATTGCGCGGCATCGACGTCCTCGTCATCGACGACATTCAGTTCCTGCAGGGCAAGTCGATTCAACAGGAATTCTGCCACACGTTGAACGCCTTGATCGACGCGAGGCGGCAGATCGTGATTGCGGCCGACCGGCCGCCGGCCGATCTCGAAAGTCTCGACGAGCGGGTGCGCTCGCGGCTCGCGGGAGGGCTTTGCGTCGAGATGGGAGGGCTTGACGAGGCGCTGCGGATCAAAATTCTGGAGACGCGCATCGCCGCCGCCAAGCTGGCGCATCCCAATTTCGACGTGCCGGCGTCCGTCACCGCCTATGTCGCAAGCGTCATTCAAACGAACGGCCGCGATCTTGACGGAGCCGTCAACAGGCTGCTCGCCCATGTCTCGCTGAACGGCGCGCCCCTCGGGGTCGAGACCGCCGAGGCCGCGATCAGGGATCTGGTGCGGACCCACGAGCCGAAGCGGGTCAAGATCGAGGATATTCAGAAACTGGTGGCGAGCCATTTCAATGTGAGCCGCGCCGATATTCTTTCCTCGCGGCGAACCGCGAATGTCGTGCGGCCTCGCCAGATCGCCATGTATCTTTCCAAGGTGCTGACCTTGCGGTCGCTGCCGGAGATCGGCCGGCGGTTCGGCGGCCGCGACCACACGACCGTGCTTCACGCCGTACGCAAGATCGAGGGGCTTGCGACCTCCGACGCGACATTGTCCGAAGAGATCGAGCTGTTGAAGCGCATGCTCATGGAGTGACGGCGCGCCGCATGTTTGGCGGGGGGCTCCCGATCCGCCTGGATTGAGGATAGACTCCAGAAATGCAGCATGAGGCGATTCGCATTATCGGCATTGACCCGGGCTTGCGGCGCACGGGTTGGGGCATTGTCGAGGTCCTCGGCTCGCGCCTCGCCTATGTCGCTTGCGGGCTCGTCCGTTCGAATGAGAAGGCCTCGCTCGCCGAGCGCCTCTGCGAATTGCACGAGGGGCTCGCCGCGATCATCTCGGGTCACGCGCCGGCCGAGGCCGCTGTCGAGGAAACCTTCGTCAATCGCGATCCGCAATCGGCCTTGAAGCTCGGCCAGGCGCGCGGGATCGCGCTTCTTGCGCCGGCCCGCGCGGGCCTGCCGGTCGCCGAATATGCGGCCAATCTCATCAAGAAGACGGTCGTCGGCAGCGGCCATGCGGAAAAGGCGCAGATCGCGATGATGGTCAAATTCCTGCTGCCGAACAGCGACGCGGGAAGCGCCGACGCGGCGGATGCGCTCGCCGTCGCGATCACCCATGCGCAGCTTCGCGCGTCGCGCGCAAGACTGCGGAGCGCGACCGCCTTTGATGAAGGTCCCCGGCGCATGCGGCGATCCAACCAGCCATGATCGGCAAGCTCAGAGGCGTCGTCGATTCCAGCGGCGAGGATTTTGTGATCCTCGACGTGAACGGCGTGGGCTATGTCGTCTATTGCTCGAGCCGCACCCTGCAAAGGCTGCCGCGTTCCGGCGAGGCGGCCGCGCTCGCCATCGAGACCCAAATGCGCGAGGATTCCATTCGCCTGTTTGGCTTCTCCACGGAAGCCGAGCGCGATTGGTTCCGGCTTCTGCAGTCGGTGCAAGGGGTCGGCGCCAAGGTGGCCCTCGCCATTCAGGCGATTTTCGAGCCTTCGGAGCTTGCCGCCGCGATCGCGCTTCAGGACAAAACGGCGATCGCCCGGGCGACGGGCGTTGGACCCAAGCTCGCCGCGCGCATCGTGGCGGAATTGAAGGACAAGGCGCCTGTGGGCGGGGGTGCGGATCTGAAGTCTTGCGCGCGCTCAAGGCGCCGCTGACGGCCAGGCCGCGCCGGCGGCCAATGACGCGATCTCGGCTTTGGTCAATCTCGGCTATGGCCGGCCGCAGGCGGCGGCGGCGGTCGCGGCTTCGGTCGCGGCGCTGGGGGACGCCGCGCCGACCTCGGAGTTGATCCGGCGCGGGTTGAAGGAATTGGCGCGGTGAAACTGCTTGCGGCTCACGCCTTGCCGTGATGCGCGGCTTCCGCGTTGGCGTCGAGCGGCCAGCGCGGCCGCGCGGCGAAGGTCATGTCGTCGATGAGGCCGAGCGACAGCCTTTCTATGCCGGCCCAGGCGATCATCGCGCCATTGTCGGTGCAAAGCTGCGGCGGGGGCATGACTAGGCGCAGCCCGCTTTCGCCGCAAAACCGCATCAGCGCGCGGCGAATGGCGCCATTGGCGGCGACTCCGCCGGCGACGACCATGGCGTTAGACGGACCGACCGTTTCGCGGAAGAGACGCAAGCCGACGCGCGAGCGATCAATGATCATATCCACCACCGCGGCCTGGAAAGAGGCGCAAAGGTCGGCGACGTCGGTCGCGGTCCTGGCCGTGATGCGCTCTGCTTCGAGCCGAACCGCGGTCTTGAGGCCGGAGAGGGAGAAGTCCGGTTTCGGCCGGCCGAGCATGGGACGCGGAAAGTCGAACCTGGCGGCGTTGCCCTCCGCCGCGCGCTTTTCGACTTCGGGGCCGCCGGGATAGGGAAGGCCGAGCATTTTCGCGACCTTGTCGAAGGCCTCGCCGACGGCGTCGTCGACGGTGGAGCCGAGACGAAGATAATCGCCGACGCCCCGCACCGCGACGAGCTGGGTATGGCCGCCCGAGACGAGAAGAAGCAGATAGGGAAATTCAAGCTCGTCGGTCAGGCGCGCGGTCAAAGCATGGGCTTCGAGATGATTGACCGCGATGAACGGCTTGCGGCTCGCCAGCGCCAGGGCCTTGGCCGTGGTCAGGCCGACGATCACGCCGCCGATGAGGCCGGGACCGGCGGCGGCGGCTATGCCGTCGAGATCGGCCAATCTCGTCCCGGCGCGCTCGAGCGCGCGCCGCACCAGCCTGTCGATGATTTCAATATGAGCGCGCGCCGCGATCTCCGGCACGACGCCGCCATAGGCGGCATGTTCCGCAATCTGGCTCATGACTTCGTTCGAGAGGATTTCGCCCGCGCCGCCCGGCTCCAGACGAACGATTGCGGCGGCGGTTTCATCGCAGGTCGTTTCAATGCCGAGAACGCGCATAGGCGCCTTTCAGTGCTGCCCTTGAACGCGCCGGCGATGAAGGCCATCGCGCGAGCGCCCTCAATTGATTGTCGCGCATTCCCTAGAGCATGTTCCGAAAAAGTTGCACGACTTTTTCGATCAGAACATGCTCCAACTCTTTGAATTTGAGCGATTCCTTTTCGATCAGATGATTCCATCTGATCGGGAAGCGCTCTGAGCGCGGATCGGGACTCCGCCTCGCTCCAAATTGAAAATGCGCTTGATCTTGGAAGATAGATGTTGGAGTCGGATGTCGGCCGGATTATTTCGTAATCTATAGAACCATATGGCCATTTAAGGAAATCCGTCGATTCCCCGCCCAAGCTCCCAAAGCCCCGCGCTCGCGCTTAAGATCGGAACGCGCGGCAGCCCTTTGGCGCTGGCGCAGGCGCATGAATTCGCGGGCCGGCTCGCGGCGGCGCATCAAATCGATAGGAGTTCGATCGAGATCGTCGTCATCAGGACGAGCGGCGACGCGATCCAGGATCGGGCGCTGAGCGAGGCCGGGGGCAAAGGGCTCTTCACGAAAGAGCTCGATGTCGCCTTGACGCGCGGCGAAGTGGACGCCGCCGTGCATTCGGCCAAGGATCTTCCGACCCGCCTGCCTGACGAGATCGCGATCGCCGGTTATCTGCCGCGCGAGGATCCGCGCGACGCCTGGATTTCCCCTCATGCGCCGCATCCCCTCGCGCTTCCGGCTGGCGGGGTCGTCGGCACGGCGTCCTTGCGCCGCGCCGCCATGCTCAAGCGGTTGCGCCCGGATTTGTCCATCGCTCTCCTGCGCGGCAATGTCGAGACGCGCCTCGCCAAGCTTGCGGCGGGCGAAGTCGCCGGCACGCTTCTGGCGCTCGCCGGATTGAAGCGGCTCGGCCTCCAGGACCGCGTCACGGCTCTCCTCGACCCGCGCGAATTTGTTCCGGCCGCGGGCCAGGGCGCGATCGCCGTCACCGCGCGAACCGGGGATGAAACGACGCAACACGCGCTCGCGCCCGTCTTCGACGCGGCGACGGGCGTGGCGCTTGCGGCGGAGCGCGCCTTCCTGCATATGCTCGATGGATCCTGCAAAACGCCGATCGGCGCCCATGCGCGGATCGAGACGGGCGAGGTCGTTTTTCACGGCGTCGCGCTGACGCCGGATGGATCGCAGGTTTTTGAAACTTTCGCGCGCGGGCCTGTCGGCGAGGCGGCGGCTCTTGGCGCGGCGGCGGGGTCCGATCTGCTCGCAAGGCTCCCCGAGGGTTTTTTCAGGGGCTAGAAACATGCTTGTCTTGCTCACCCGCGCCTTGGACGAGGGCACGCGCACGGCCATCAAGCTCGCGGCCAATGGCCATCGGGCGATTCTTTCCCCGGTTCTGGACATGGTGCCGACGGGCGCTGAATGGCCGCGCGGCGTCGTCGGCGGCCTATTGGCGACGAGTTCGCAGGCCTTTGAGCTGTTCTCCGACCAGCCGGACTGGCCGCAGCCGGAAGCGCGCCGCCTGCTGCCTCTCTATCTTGTCGGCGCGCGCACGCGCGACGCCGCGCGCGACCGCGGCTTCGAAGGGCCGGCGCTGATCGCCGCCGACGCCAAGGAGCTCGCGGCGAGCGTGGCCGCCGGCGTGGACGCCTCCCGCCGTTTGCTCTATCTCGCCGGACGCGACCGCAAGCCGGATCTCGAGCGGACGCTCGCGGAGGCTGGCAGGAGCGTCGAGACGATCGAGGTCTATTCGGCGCAGGCGGCCGACTCCTTGAGCGATGAAGCCATCGCTTCCCTGAGGTCCGGCGAGATCGGCGCCGTGCTGCATTATTCCCGGCGCAGCGCGGAAATTTTCCTCGACCTTGCGCGCCGCGCGGACCTCGACGCCTCGAGCCTCGCCCATGCCTCGATTTCCTCCGACGCCGCGGCGCCGCTCTGGTCCGCCGGCTTCGGAGAGGCGCATGTCGCCGAACAGCCGAATGAACAGGCGATGCTCGCGCTTGTCGGCGCCCTGGCGGCCCGGTCGAAGGCCTTATCGGCGCAACGCAATGTGAGAGCTTGATGAGGAGGCCGCGCAGCATCACCGTTTGGACGCGGATGGTGAAGCTTGCCTTGGTCGTTGGCCTTCTCGCGCTGGCCATGGGGCTTGAACCGGCGCGTGCGAGCGACGTCAAGCCTGTCGCGGCGGGCTTCATCCGCGCGCCGCATCTGCGCGAAACCGTCTCGATTCTCGATATTCCAGCGGAAGACGATGGCGTGGCCGGGGCGCGGCTCGCGGTCGAAGACAATAATACGACGGGCCGATTTCTCGGGCAGAGCTTTTCGATCGAAGATATCCGCCTGAAGCCGGGAGACGATCCGCTCGCCGCCCTGAACGCCCTCGCGGGGCGCGGCGTCTCGCTGATCCTCCTCGATCTTCCCGCCGCCGAGATCCTTGCGCTCGCCGACGCTGCGAAGGACAGGAACATCCTGCTCTTCAACACCAGCGCGCCGGAAGATGCGCTGCGGGAGGAGAACTGCCGCGCCAATGTGATCCATGTCGCGCCGACCCATTCCATGCTCGCCGACGGGCTCGCCCAATATCTTGTCTGGAAGCAGTGGAAGCGCTGGTTTTTGATCAAGGGATCGCATCCGGAGGACGAGCTCTTCGCCGACGCCTTGCGCCGCTCGGCGAAAAAATTCGGCGCCAAAATCGTCGAGGAGCGCCTCTATGAAGACACCGGCGGCGGCCGGCGCTCGGACTCGGGGAGCGTGCAAACGCAAAGGCTCGTGCCGGCCGCGACGCAGAACGCGCCGGCCTATGACGTTCTCGTCGCCGCCGACGAAAGCGACGTCTTCGCCAATTATTTGCCTTATCGCACCTATGACCCGCGCCCGGTCGCGGGCTCGGCCGGATTGAAGCCCGTGAGCTGGGACGCCAGCCATGAGCAATGGGGCGCGATCCAGCTCCAGAACAGATTCATGAAGCTCGCGGCAAGACGGATGAACGCGCGCGACAATCAGGCCTGGCTCGCGATGCGCATGATCGGCGAGGCGGCGACGCGGACGAGTTCCGGCGACCCTAAAACCATCCGCGATTATCTGACCGGGCCGGAATTCTCCATCGCCGCGTTCAAGGGGCAAAAGCAGACCTTGCGGCGATGGAACCAGCAATTGCGCCAGCCGATCCTGCTCGGCGACGGCCGCATGATCGTCTCGGTCTCGCCGCAGGAAGGCTTTCTGCATCAGACGTCGGAGCTCGATACGCTCGGCTTCGACGAGCCGGAGACGAAATGCAAATTGCAATGATCGCGCGCGGGCGAACTCCCGAAATATTCGGGCGCCCTCATGATGAGGGCGGGCGGCGAGGCGACGGGCCTCGGCGCCGAGCGACGGCTCTTCGATCGCATTTTTTCCGCCTCGGCGTCCTTGCTCTCGGCGTTCTGGCCGTCGCTGCGCGTCTTTCGCCGGCCGCAGCCTTCACCGCCTATGTCTCGAACGAGAAGGGCAATTCAATCTCGATCATCGATACGGATAAGCTGGAAGTCACGAAAACGGTGAAGGTCGGCCAGCGTCCGCGCGGCATCGCCTTGAGCCAGGATGGCGGCCAATTGTTCATCTGCGCCGGCGACGATGACGCCATCCAGATTCTCGACACCAAAACCTTGGCGATCATAGGCGATTTGCCGTCCGGCCCCGATCCCGAGCTCCTGATCTTGAGCCCGGACGGCAAGCTTCTCTATACGTCGAATGAAAACGACAATCTCGTCACGGCGATCGACGTCGCCACCCGCAAGGTGGTCGCGGAGATTCCCGTCGGCGTCGAGCCGGAGGGAATGGCGCTGAGCCCCGACGGCAAGGTGCTGGTCAATACGTCGGAAACGACGAATATGGCGCATCTGATCGACACGCAAACGCGCAAGATCTTCGCCAATGTTCTCGTCGATGCGCGGCCGCGTTCGGCGCAATATACCGCCGACGGCTCCGAATTATGGGTCTCGGCCGAGGTCGGCGGCACGGTCAGCGTGATCGACGCCGCGAGCAATAAGGTCAAGCAGAAGATCGCCTTCGAGATCCCAGGCCTCGCCAGGGAGGCGGTTCAGCCGGTCGGAATTCAGGTTCTCTCAGGATGGCAAGAGGGCGTTTGTGGCGCTTGGCCCCGCCAACCGCGTCGCGGTGATCGACGCCGCGACAAAGCAGATCGAGAAATATCTTCTCGTCGGACAGCGCGTCTGGCAATTGGCCTTTACGCCGGACGGAAAATATCTCTATACGACCAATGGCGTGTCGAATGACGTATCGGTGATCGATACAACCACCCTCAAGGTTGTCAAATCGATCGCAGTCGGATCGTTTCCTTGGGGCGTCGCGATCGCAAGGCAATGAGCGTCATCTCGGGAACGCCCCAACCTGCCGCGAAAGATCCGAGCCCCGAGGCTCCGGCGGCTCTCGACATTGTCGGCGTCAGCCATCGCTACGGCAAGCGAAAGGCTTTGGACAATGTCTCGTTCAGCGTGAGGCCTGCGAGCTTTTCCGTCCTGCTCGGGCTCAACGGAGCCGGCAAGAGCACGTTGTTTTCCCTGATCACCCGCCTCTACGCCACGCAATCCGGGGCGATCCGAATATTCGGCTGGGACATCGCCCACAGGCCGAGCGAGGCGCTGCGCCGGCTCGGCGTGGTGTTTCAGGCGCGCACGCTCGATCTCGATCTCTCCATCGCGCAAAACCTCGCCTATCATGCGGCGCTTCACGGCATTGGCGCGCGGGAGGCCAAGGCGCGCGCGCAAACCGTCCTGGAGCAGATCGACATGACCGATCGCGCCAAGGACAAGGCGCGCGACCTCTCCGGCGGCCAGATGCGCCGCGTCGAGATCGCGCGCGCCCTTTTGCATCGCCCGGGCATGCTGCTGCTCGACGAGCCGACCGTCGGCCTCGACATCAAGGCACGGGCCGACATGCTCGCCCATGTGCGCGGCCTCGTCGCGCGGGAGGGCGTCGGCGTCCTATGGGCGACGCATCTCATCGACGAGGTCGCGGCGAGCGACGACGTGGTCCTGTTGCATCAAGGCAAGCTATTGGACAAGGGCAATGTCGGCGAGGTCGCGGCGCGCGCGGGCGCCCGGGACATTGGCTCGGCTTTCGCCAAGCTGACCGACGCAAGCCGACTTCAAAGCGAGGCGGGATGACCCAGGCGAGCACAACCGACCGCGCCCTCGTCAAGCGCTTTGGCGTCGCCGAATACGCCATCTGCCTGAAGGGCGTCGTTTGGCGCGAGGCTTTGCGTTTTCTGCATCAGAGGGAGCGTTTCGTCTCGGCCCTGGTGCGCCCGCTGGTTTGGCTGTTCATCTTTGCGGCGGGCTTCCGCTCGGTGTTGGGCGTGTCGATCATCCCGCCCTATGACACCTATGTGCTCTACGAAGTCTATATCACGCCGGGGCTCATGGCGATGATTTCAGCTTTTCAACGGCATGCAATCCTCGCTCTCGATGGTCTATGACCGGGAGATGGGAAATATGCGGACGCTTCTCGTGAGCCCCTTGCCGCGTTGGTTCTTGCTGACCTCGCGGCTCATAGCCGGCGCGTCCGTGTCGCTGCTGCAGGTCTATGCGTTTCTGCTTGTGGCTTACGTCTGGGAGATCGAGCCGCCTTCGCCTTGGGGCTATCTCACCGTGCTTCCGGCGCTCGTGCTATCCGGGCTGATGTTCGGCGCGCTCGGCATGCTTCTGTCGTCGCTGATCAAGCAATTGGAGAATTTCGCCGGGGTGATGAATTTCGTCATTTTCCCGATGTTTTTCGCCTCTTCGGCGCTCTATCCGCTGTGGCGGGTCAAGGAGGGCAGCCCATGGCTAGCCTTCTTTTGCGAGCTCAATCCTTTCACCCATGTGGTCGAGCTGATCCGCTTCGCCTTCTACCAGCAGCTCAATCCGACCGCGCTTGCGGTGGTGCTTGGCGCGACAATTGTTTTCCTTGGCGCCGCCATTCTCGCCTATGATCCTTCGCGCGGCATGCTCATGCGGCGCGAAGGGCTCTAATGGGTCCGAAAATGACGCTGGGCTTTGATCTGTCGAGGGCAGGCCCCCG